>CAZYWR010000249.1:0-3209 GCA_964651185.1 uncultured Polyangiales bacterium | reverse complement strand
CGCTTCGACCTGAGCTTCGCCACCGAGCGCGGCGAGCACGCGACCGCCGAGGCGGTGATCGCCGCCTGGCAGCACGGCTCGCCGCTCGTCGCGCTCGCAGACGGCGGGTTTGCGCCGTTGCCGAGCGACTTTCTGGCGCGTCACGGCCATCTCCTCGCGGCGCTCCTGCACGCGCGCGCCGCGGAGGGAAACGAGCTCCCCAAGGCCGCGCGGCTCGATCTCGCGCGCTTGTGCGATGCCCTCGAATACCCTGCCCCACCCGAGATCGCGGCGCTGCGCGCGCTCACGCAGGACTTCGCTGGGATCCCCGACGCGCCGCCGCCGCGCGAGCTCCGCGCCGAGCTGCGCAGCTATCAGCAGGCGGGCTATCGCTGGCTCAAGTTCTTGTCGCGCGCCGAGCTCGGAGGGCTGCTCGCCGACGACATGGGTTTGGGCAAGACCGTGCAGGCCTTGGCGGCGCTCGAGCTGCCCGCGCTCGTGGTCTGTCCGGCCAGCGTGGTCTTCAACTGGGCGGACGAGATCGCGCGCTTCCGCCCCGGTCTGACGGTCTGCACGTACCACGGCCCGAACCGCAAGCTCGACGGCGCGCAGGTCACGATCACGACCTACGCCACGATGCGCATGGACATCGAGCTCCTGAGCGCGCGGCGCTGGGACTCCGTGGTGCTCGACGAGGCGCAGGCGATCAAGAACCCTGACAGTCAGGTCGCCCGCGCCGCCTATCAGCTCCGCGCGCGCTTCCGCCTCGCCCTCACCGGCACGCCGGTGGAGAACCGGCTCAGCGATCTGTGGAGTCTGTTTCACTTCCTCAATCCGGGCTTTCTGGGGGGGCGCTCCGATTTCGACGCGCTCTACGGGCGCCCGATCGCCGAGGGCGATCGCGAGGCCGGGGCGCGGCTGCGCGCGCGCATCAAGCCGCTGGTGCTGCGCCGGCTCAAGCGCGAGGTGGCGAGGGAGCTCCCTCCGCGCACCGACGTGGTCCTGCGTTGCACGCTCGACGCCGACGAGCGCGCCGCCTACGAGAGCATCCGCGCAGCCACCCAGAAAGAAGTGGTCGAGCAGCTCGCGAGCGGGGGGAGCGTGTTGGCGGCGCTCGAGGCGCTCCTGCGGCTGCGTCAGGCGTGCTGCCATCGCGCGCTCCTGCCCGGACAACGCGCGGAGCGCTCCTCCAAGCTGGAGCTCCTGTTCGAGACGCTCGACGAGGCCCTGAGCGAAGGGCATAAAGCGCTGGTGTTCTCCCAGTGGACGAGCTTGCTCGACCTGGTCGAGCCCGAGCTGCGCGCCCGGGGCCTTTCCTTCGCGCGCCTCGACGGCAGCACGGTCGATCGCGGCGCGGTCGTGAAGCGCTTCCAAGAGGACGACCAGGTCAGCGTCATGCTGCTCTCGCTCAAGGCCGGCGGTACGGGGCTGAATCTCACCGCAGCGGATCACGTTTTTCTCCTGGATCCTTGGTGGAACCCCGCCGCGGAAGATCAAGCCGCCGACCGCGCCCACCGCATCGGCCAGGAGCGGCCCGTGCTCGTGCATCGTTTGATCGCCGGCGACAGCGTGGAAGAGCGAATCCTGGCGCTGCAGGAGAAAAAGCGCGCGCTCGCGAGCGTCGCCACCGACGGCGGCGAGCGAGCGCTCGGCATCACGCGCGACGACCTGCTCGCGCTGCTCGCTTGATGGCGCATGCGCACCGGGCCCGACAACACGAGCGAGCACGCGCCGGAAACGCCGCAGCCCCAAGCGACTGGGAGACCGGACGCTGCCGAACCGAGCGCGGCCGCGTCCATGCCTGAACACGTGCAGCTGGCGAGCACTCGCCGCACGGATGCCCGGCGTTCGATGGTCCGAACGCACCTCGAGCGCTACGGCAGCGAGCTCTACGCCATGTTGGCGCGACCTGCGACGGCGGGCCTCAGCCTGGCGCGCCGCCACGCGGAGCTGATGGACGACCTCTTGCGGAAGCTGTGCGTGGCGGCCGGGTACGGCGAGCCGTGTCCGCCGCTCTTGCTCGGCGCCGTGGGCGGCTATGGCCGCGGCCTGCTCGGCTGGAAGAGCGACATCGACGTCTGCTGCCTGACGCACGCCACGCCGGAGAGCGTGGAGCCGATGGTCGAAGAGATCCTCTACCCGCTCTGGGACGTAGGCGTGGAAGTCGGCCATCAGGTGCTCGCGATGTCGGAAGTCGCCGATTCGATGCGGCACGATCTGCCGACCGCGACCGAGCTGCTCGACTTCCGTCCCCTCTCCGGCGACCTCTGCCTGTTGCGCGATCTGGAAGCTTGCCTCGGCGCGAGCGCGCTCGCCGACGGTCAGAACGCGGCTTTCATTGGCAGGCTCGAGGAGCGCACCACGGCGCGCCAAGTGCGTTTCGGCGACTCCGTGTATCTGCGGGAGCCAGACCTCAAGAACGGCAAGGGCGGCTTACGCGATCTGGACTTCGCGCTCTGGGCCGCGCGCGCGCGCTTTCGCGTGCGCGAGCTGCGCGCGCTGCCCGCGGTGGGCGTGCTGACACCGGGGCAAGTCGAAGAGGCGGCGCGCGCGCTCGATTTTGTTTGGACCGCGCGCAACCATCTTCACGAGCTTTCCGGGCGGCGCACCGATCGCCTGACGTTCGCCGCGCAGGAGGCGCTCGCGCGCAAGCTCGGCTACGAAAGGCGCGCGGACGTCGCCGGTGCGCGCGCGGGCGACGACGTCGAGCGCACGGGCGCCATGGTCGAGGCGTTCATGTCCGATTACTACCGACAGGCGCGCGTGATCACGCTCGCGAGCGAACAGATCCTGGGCAGCGCGAGGCGGCGGGCAGTGCGATAGCGTACACGTGACCCGTTCGCTCGCCTCGGCGCCTCTGAACGGGCATGACGAGCTCCTCCTGGGCCGCGCGCGCGGCGCTCTCCTGCGTCCTGCACGCCGCGCTCGCGCTTTCGGCGTGCGGCGGCGACTCTCCAAGTTCCGAAGTCGACGGCACCTCCAGCGCGGACCGCGCGGCAGCCGACGACGCGGACGGCGGCCCGCGCGTCGTCCGTGACGCGGCGCGGAGCACGGGTGACGCAGCGCTGGGCGCGAATGACGCGGCGCAAGCGAGGGGCGACGGAGCGGCCTCCGCGCGCGACGGCTCCGCAGAGAACGCGGGACCGAGCTCGCCAGGCGATGACGCGGGCAAAGGTGATGGCGCCGCGAGCGCGAGCAGCCCTGGTTCGCCGGGCGCGCGCGTCGACAAC
>CAZYWR010000248.1:0-16134 GCA_964651185.1 uncultured Polyangiales bacterium | reverse complement strand
GTGTCGCCAACGTGTGCGGTACCGTGCCTTGCGCGCCCAAGACGCAGGCCCAAGCCTGTCCGGCCACGGGCGTGAACAAGAGCTGCGGCCAGCAGCCCGACGGTTGCGGTGGCCTGATCGACTGCGGTGGTTGCGCGCAGGATCAGCAGTGCGGCCTGAATACGGCGAGCATCTGCGGAACCATCCCGAGCTGCCAGCCCATCGCCGCAGCCACCGCCTGTGCGGGCAAGTGCGGCACCGTCCCGGACGGCTGCGGCGGCAGTTATACGTGCAGCGGCGCCAACGGCGGCGTCACCTGCACGGGCAACGAGTACTGCGGGGCGAATGGCCAAGCGAACAAGTGCGGCGCGCCGGCGGTGAGCTGCGTGCCCAAGACCTGCGCGCAACTCGGCCATAGCTGCGGGCTCGCTTCGGACGGCTGTGGCCATGTGCTCAACTGCTGGTCGACCTGCGCGGTGACCGACCTGAGCTGCAGCGGCAGCTGCGGCGCCGACAGCGCCTGTCTGAGCAATCCCACGACCGGTGCCCAATCGTGTGTCACGGGTACGCCCACCTGCACCGGCAGCTTGTGCAGCACCGTCCCGACCAGCTGTTCTGCCAGCGCACCTACGCAGCTCACCGGCACCGTGGTGACCCCGGGCTTGCTGGTGAACGGCAGCTACCTCAACCAGTTGCCAGTCCCGAACGCGCTCGTGTACATCCCGGCCGATCCGAACGTCGCCCTGCCGAGCATCTTCGAGGGCGTGCAGGCTGGCAACGCGGCTTCGTGCGGGCGCTGCGAAGACGAGCAGCTCGTGGCCACCGGCCAGTCCGTGTTGGCCGCAGCGGTCACGGACTACAAGGGCTCGTTCACGCTCAAAGGCCGCGTGCCCGTGGGCAGCTCCTTCAAACTCGTGATCAAGATCGGCAAGTGGCGACGCGTGGTGCAGGTGCCCTCCGGCGTGTCCGCGGCCTGCGCGACACGCGCGCTCGCCAGCGACTACACGCGCCTCAACGCCAACAGCACGGACGGCCTGACCGGCACCCACGTCCCGAAGATCGCGATCTCGACGGGCGACGTGGACGCGATGGAATGCGTGCTGCGCGGCGTCGGCATCAGCGAGTCCGAGTTCACGGTGCCTTCGGGGACCGGTCGCATTCACATGTATCGCGCGAATGGCACGCGCATGCCTGGCTCGTGCACAGGCACGTATCGCAACGGCGGACAACGGCCGAACTGCTCCAGCAACAACAACTACGGTTGCACCAGCGGCCAGCGCGGGTGTTCCTGGAGCGATGTCTCCGTCGCGGATACCACGCTCTACGCCAGCCAGGCCGCGCTCAACGCCTACGACATGGTCGTGTTCGACTGCGAAGGCAACGGTCACTACGTGCGCGGTGCCAACCCGCTGAGCGAAGTGTTGAGCTACACGAGCAACGGCGGGCGCGTGTTCGCGAGCCACTGGAGCTACGAGTGGCTCGATAACAACGGCGCGCTCGATCAAGCTGCCGCCTGGACCAGCAACGGCGGGGGCGACGCGAGCGCTACGGGGTACGTGTCGCTGCCCACGGGCCCGACCGCGCGCGCGGGCGCCAACCCGGTGAAGAGCCTCGTGTACCGCGACTGGCTCGACTATCAGGGCGCGCTCACCGGCACGGTCGCCGGCCGGCTCAGCAATCCTGCGACGCCGCAGATGGGGATCACCGATCCGCGCGACGTCGCGGGCGGCACGGTGGGTGCTTCCTCCGATGAGTGGATGTACCGCAACAACAGCGGTGCCAAGGTGCAGCAGCTCTCGTTCAACACGCCTTACGGAAGCGCAGAAGCCGCGATCTGCGGCCGCGTGGCGTTCAGCGCGTTCCACGTAGCCTCGAACTCGAGCGGGTCGACGCTCAGCACATCGAACACTTACTTCCCCTCGGAGTGTCAGAACGCCGCGCTCACGCCTCAGGAAAAGACGCTGGCGTTCATGCTCTTCGACCTCGGCACCTGCGTGTCCGCAGGCGATCCGCCGCAGCCGCCCTCGTGCGTTCCGAAGACGACTGCGGACTTGTGCCCCGGCGCCAATGATGCGTGCGGCTACCTCTCTGACGGCTGCGGCGGCGTGATCGACTGCGCCGGCTGCGCCAGCGGATACTATTGCGACGGCAACACCTGCCGGCCCCAGCAGTGCACGCCTTCCACGTGCGCGTCGCTCGGCTTCAACTGCGGCCAGCACGCCGACGGTTGCGGCGGGATCGCGCGCAATGCGCAAGGCGCGGAGGGCTGCGGCACGTGCAGCGGCGGCCAGGTGTGCGGCCTGACCAGCCCCGGTATCTGCGGCGGCTGCGTGCAGATCCCGCTCGCGACGGCTTGCCCCGTCAACTCTTGCGGCACCGTGAGCGACGGCTGCGGCGGCACCTACAACTGCGGCCCATGCGCGAGCGGCGTGTGCGGCGGCGGTGGCGCCAACCTGTGCGGCTCAGCCAGCTGCACGCCGATTGCGCAGGCGACCGCGTGCGCGAACAAGAACTGCGGCGTCGTCGCCGACGGCTGCGGCGGCACGTACACCTGCGGCACCTGCACGTCACCGGATACCTGCGGCGGCGGCGGCGCGCCGAACGTGTGTGGCCACCCGGTTTGCACGCCCAAGACCACCGCGGAGGCATGCAACGGCCTCTCGTGCGGCTGGGTCAGCGACGGCTGCGGTGGGGCGATCAACTGCGGGAGCTGTCCGAACAGCGGTGTATGCGGCGGCGCCGGTCCGAACCAGTGCGGCTCGTCGTGCACCCCGACGACCTGCAGCGCAGCGGGCGCAGAGTGCGGCTCGATCGCCGACCTGTGTGGCTCGCTGCTCAACTGCGGCAACTGCCCGAGCGGCCAGACGTGCGGCGCGGCCGGCCCCAACAAGTGCGGTACAGGCACGACCTGCACCGCCACGACTTGCAACGCGGCAGGGGCTGAGTGCGGCCTGATCGGCGACGGCTGCGGCGGCGTGCTCGACTGCGGCGTGTGCATCGCGCCCGAGACCTGCGGCGGCGCCGGCGTCCCCAATCACTGCGGCACCGGCACGGGCGGCTGCAACAAGCTCACATGCCAGGGGCAGTCCGTGGAGTGCGGCGCGGCGAGTGATGGCTGCGGCGGCTTGCTCGACTGCGGCGGATGCCCGTCGGGCGAGTACTGCGACAACGGCAAGTGCGAGCAGGCCATCATCCTGCTGTGACCAGCCGGAGATAGTCGCCGCCGTGCCGGTCAAACTACGCTGTTCGACTGGCGTTACCCGAGCGACCGCAAGTACGTCGAGAACGTGATCTGGGAGGGTGCTCAGATCTTGTTCGTGACCATCAACTTGCCGGCGGCTCGAACAATGATCAGGACGTTATGGTACGGCGCTCCTAGCGAGCCGCCGGCGCAGGCACAGGAGCGCAGCGAGCGAATCGGCGAGCCAGGGCTCACAGCCCGCGCAGAAATGGATTCGTGCGCCGCTCGTCGCCGATGGTCGACATGGACCCATGACCGGGCAAGAACGTCGTGTCGTCGGGCAGCGTGAGCAGCTGATCACGGATCGACGCGAGCAGGGTGGCGTGGTCCCCACGGGGGAGATCGGTGCGGCCGATCGAACCTTGGAACAGCACGTCGCCAACGATCGCGAAGTGGTGGGCGGCGTTGTAGAAGATCACGTGGCCCGGCGTGTGGCCCGGGCAGTGGCGCACTTCGAAGCGCTCCTCGCCCACCTCGACCACGTCGCCCTGCTTGAGCCAGCGATCGGGCACGAACGACTCCGCGTGACCCAAGCCGAACATGCGCCCCTGCGCGGGCAGGCTGTCGATCAGGAACTTGTCTTCCTGCTCTGGGCCGATCACCGGCACGCGCAGGCGGCGCGCCAGCTCACTCGTGGCGCCCGCGTGGTCGATATGCGCGTGGGTCAGGAGGATCTGGGTGACGTCAACGCCTTCTTTGTTCACGTATTCGAGCACGCGGTCGAGGTCGCCGCCGGGGTCGACGATGGCCCCCTGCCGCGTCTTGTCGCACTGGATGACCGAGCAGTTCTGCTGAAACGCGGTCACCGGGATCACGCCCACCTGCATCGACTCGACACTCCTACAGATCTGCGCGCACGAGGACGAACTTGTTGTTCTCGCGCTCGGTCGAGAGCTCCTCGACCTTACGCTTCCCAAGCATGCGCTTGAAATTGCCGAGGCGCGAGTGCTCGAGCACGAAGTAAGCGCGCGTGCCCGCGTGGTCGGTCATCCACTTTTCGATCGCCTTGTTGTCCAGGTCGACATACACGTGCACGCGGTTGCCCGTGTACAAGTTCTCGCCCTTCCAGTTCATCTGCCAAGCGATCAACGGCTCGCTGTCGCTGCGCCGCTGCTCGTAGTAGCGCTTGATCAGCTCGCGCTGGCCCCAGTGCGGCGTGAGATCGATCATGTGCACATCGAGCGCCCAGGCGGCGAACCAAAAGCCCAGCCCCATGAGCCCGTAGATGCCGACCTTGCGCAGCTTGGCCACGGCCGCGACCACCAAGACGATGACGGCCGCCACCGCGAACCCGCTCAAGATCGGGTGGTAGTCGAGATCGTCGGGGAACGGCCGCTCGTAGTTGTAGATGAACAGGCCGATCAGCTTCTCTTGCCCCGCCGGACGTTGATGGGTCACCCATCCGAGGTCGCGCCCCGCGAAACCGGTCAACACCGCGCTCGCGAGGAAAGCCGCGCCGATCGACGCATTGGTGCGGTTCGCCTTGAGCCGCTCGTCCGAGAGCGTCCCGAGTTGTTTGGCGGCGCCGTACAGAAGTCCTAGGCCGAGCGCGATCAAGAGCGCGCTCAACCCCGGGTTCAGTCCGTTTTCCGCCACCCACAGCGAGCGGTGCGCGGGGTCGACGCCCTCTGGGATGATGCCGCGCACGTTGCCGTAGAGCCCCGCCACGCCGATCGCGAGCGGCAGCGGCGCCAGCGCGGACAGCGCGATCGCGATGCGCTCCCGGCGCACTTCACCGCCTTCCTCGCCCGCGCTCTCGCCGAGCACGCGCTCGAGCACGAGCCCGATCAGCAGCGACAGCGGTGGAACGGCCGGGAAGATGTAGTGGTGAAACTTCGTGATCATCGCGTTGAAGAGCGCGAACGAAGCCGTCATCCAAAGCGCGAGCAGGATCGCAGTGCGCCGCTCAGGCGCGTTGTCCGCGTTCTCCTCCGGGCTGAGGACGCGAAACGCCACGAGCGCGAGCGGTGCGAGGCCGATCCACGGGAACATGCCGTAGCCGAGCTGCTGTAGGAAATACTGGATGCTGCCCGTGTCGCCGTGCACGCCCGAAGCGAGGCGGTTGATGTGGTCGTGGATTAAGAGCCGATCGGTGAAAAAGGGCCCGAGGCGGCCGTACATCGCGACGTACCAAGGCAGACCCGTGACGGCGATCGTCAGCGCGCCCATGCCGACCCGCAGCTTGCCCGCCTGAAGCAGCGAGAAGCGCTTGGTCGCGAACAAGTAGAGCGCGGCGATCAGCCCCGGCAGCGCGAAGCCGGGGATGCCCTTTGCCATCCAAGCCAGCGAGCAAAACAGGTAGAAACCGAAGATCGCGAGCCCGGCTCCGTCGCGCTCGCGCCGCAGCGCGCGCACCAGCCAGGCGAGGCCCAAGAGCCATAGGATGCCCTGCGCGAAGGGCTGGTAGTAGAGCGCCTTGAGGTGGGGACCGCGCATGCGGTGCACGGGGTTGCCGGGGATGCCGGAGTTGTCGGCCGAGCCGAACAGGAACTCGTCTTTGTGCAGCCAAAACCCGAAATCGGAGGTGACGAAGCTGACGTTGCGCGTGATGAGATAGAGCGCCTGTGGCAGCGCAGCGACCACGAACGCGGCGAGCAGAACCCCTTGCCACGACAGGGCGAACGGGCCGATCCGATAGGTTCGCACGGGCGCCCGTCCCTCGCTCTCCACCGCCAGGCCGAACAGCGCGAGCGCGATGGTCATGGTGGAGACGAACGGCAGGTCCGTGATGGCTTGGTGCGAGAGCAGGAAGAAGTAGGGCGTCGTCGCTAGCACGAGGCTCGCGATCACCGCGGCGCGCCGGCCGAAGATGCGCGCCATCAGCGCGTAAGAGGCCATCACCGCGCCCATCGCCAGGAAGTAATGCGGCAGGCGGATCGCCCACTCGGGGTGGGCCGGGTTCGTGTCGGGCTTGAAGGGGATGCCGAGCGCACCCCAGGCAAATGCCTCGATCCAAAAGATGAGGATCGGCTTGCTGCGGAACCACTCGTCCTGGGCCCACCACAACGTGATCCAGTCGTCGCGCGCGAGAATTTCGCGCGCCACCTCACCGTAATGGGTCTCCCACGGATCCCACAGGCCATACTGGCCGAGCATCGGCAGCAGCAGCAGCGAGCTCGCCACGTAGACGAACAGCGCCGGACGCCGCGGTGCGGACGCCAGCAGCACCAAGTGCGCAACGACGAGCGGCACGAACATCGCGCCCGCACCGAACACGAGCCGGCCGAAGATCACGATCGCCAGCGCGATCGGCACGGTGACCCGCGGCGCGCAGTAGCCGGGCTCGCCGGGGTGCGCCGCTAGCAAGCCGGGCAGAATGGGCTCGTCGCTCGGCAGCGCGCGCAGCAATCCGCACAGCTCCAGGACGCCCGCGGCCGCGACGAAGATCGCGATCATGCCGTAGAGCGGCCCGCATACGAGCTGGCGGTCGCTGGCCATCAAGAAGAACGCCACCACGCTGCCGACGGCGATCAGCAACGCGCCCCGCGCCACGTTGCGTGGGCGCTGTGGACCGGACGTGCGTTCCGGCGCGCCGAAAGGTGGTTCGCTGGCCGCGGCCGGGCGCGCGGCCGGGGACGCTTGCGGATCGACTTTGGTCGCTGGGGTAGTCAAAGCGGGCGCAGTCTAGCGATTGCCGCGCGGCCTGTCACAGGTCGCGGCTCGTCGCCTTCAATCCGTGTCTTCTGGCCAGCTTGGAAAGGTATTTGCGGTCCATCTCGGCGGCGCGCGCCGCCGCGGAGATATTGCCGTCGTGCCGCTCGAGCAGCCACGCCACGTACCGCCGCTCGAAGGCAGCCTCGAAGCGTGCCCGCTCTTCGCGATAGCTCACACCGGGTTCGAACGTGTTGGGCTCGCCGTTGGCGACCGGGCGCGCGTCGCTGGCCGGGAGCTCGCCCGCCAGAAGGAGCGCGCCCAACCGGCGCGCGCTCGCGCCGCCGCTGCGCAAAGCGTACAGAAAGCGCTCCAGGACATTGCGCAGCTCACGCACGTTGCCGGGCCAATCGTGCGCCGCGAGCAGTTCGAGCGCGTCGGCAGACAAGGTCAGTCCACGTTCATCCAGGCGCCGAAGCAGGATTTGCGCGAGCAGTGGAATGTCCTCGCGACGCTCCCGCAGCGCCGGCACGCTGAGCTCAGCCTGGGCCAGCTGCGCGTAGAGTTCGGGTAAGAACTTTCCGCGCTCGACTTCGGTGGAGAGCTTGCGCTTGCTCACGGACAAGAGCCGTACGTCGAGGGGCAGGAGCTCGCTGCCCGCGACCCGCGAAAACCTGCCCGCCGCCAGCACCTGTTGCAAGCGCGGCTGGACCGACAACGGCAGGTCGGCGACCTCGTCGAACAGGATGGTACCGGCGCGCGCGAGCTCTAGCGCGCCCGGTCGGCCGCCCCCGTTCTCCGCGCGGCCGAGCAGCTCCTCCGTCAGCGCGGCATCGCCGGACGCACTGCAGTCGAGGGTCACGAACGGGCCGGCGCTGCGTGGGCTCGCTTGATGCACGGCGCGCGCCAGCACGTTCTTCCCGGTGCCGGGTTCGCCCGAAATCAGGATGGAGTTCGAGCCCGCTGCCAGGCGCACGCCTTCGGCAAACAGGCCGCGGAGCGCTGCCGAGCGTCCGACCAGCTCGCCGAAGTGCGCCCAGTCGCTCGGTTCTTCGCGCGATATAGCCCCAGGCATGTCAATGCTCGTGGTCGAGGGGGATGCGGAGCGCGCCCTCGCTCGGGACTTCCACCGAGCGACTCAGGCGCGTGATCTCGCCGCTCCCACCCGTGAGCTCGATGGCGAGCTCGTAGCGACCAGGTGAGAGCGAGGGGGTGTGGACGACCTCGGCGGGCGAACCGTTCGGAAAACGACGCTCGAGCCCGCCGTAGAGCTCGTCGTCCGACGTGTAGGTGACGCGCAGGGCAGCCACCTGCGTCGCGGGCATGATGAACCTCAGCTCGCGATCGTGAGGCGCTTCGTCGTACGCCAGCTTACCGGCCACGAAGAGGCCAGCAGCCAGGAAGAGGGGGGCGGCGCGCCGGCGCCGTTCGGCTGGGAAATATCGAAGCATGAAGCGCGTGTTCAGACGGAAGCTTGAAGCGCAAAAATCGCGGTGTTAACTTGGAGAGGTGGCCGTGTTAATCGCCTCCGCGTGCTTCTCGAGGATAGGTCGGTGCGAGCGCGGTAGGCAGGCATGCCGGTCGAGACGCGCACGTTCGCGTGTCCGTCACACCCTGACATGCCGAGGGAGCAGAAGCCGCCACCACGCCGGTGAGCGTCCCATCTCGGCCGTCGCGTCGCCTCTGGACCAGAAGGTGCGCCAGAGAGTCCGTCCACAGCGGGTGTCGTCAACCTGATCGCCATCTCTTCCCATCGGCTCCGATGAACATGGTACGCCTGACAGACATTCTCGACAAAGTCACCGCGTACCATCCGACGGCCGACGCTGACCTCATCAACAAGGCGTACGTCTACGCGGCGCGCATGCACGAGGGGCAGCAGCGCAAGAGCGGCGATCCGTACTTCATTCACCCGGTCAGCGTCGCCCATATTATCGCCGACATGCACCTCGACGGCGCGAGCGTGTGCGCAGCGCTCTTGCACGACGTGATCGAGGACACGGTCGCCACGGAGGGCGACATCTCGGCGCTGTTCGGGCCCGAAATCGCCTTCCTCGTCGACGGCGTGACCAAGCTCGGCAAGATCAATTTCATCAGCAAGGAGGACCAGCAAGCGGAGAGCTTCCGCAAGATGCTGGTCGCGATGGCGCGGGACATCCGCGTGCTGCTGGTGAAGCTCGCGGACCGGCTCGATAACATGCGAACGCTCGCGCATATGTCGGTCGATTCGCAGGAGCGCATCGCCCGCGAGACCCTCGAGATCTACGCCCCGCTCGCCGGCCGGCTCGGTATCCAGTGGATCAAGAACGAGCTCCAGGATCTCGCCTTCAAGTACATGTACCCCGACCAGTTCAACGAGCTGTTGAAGCAGTCGCGGCGCGTGGCGCGCGACCGCGAGCGCTACGTGAGCGATGTCAGCAAGCGCATCGAGCGCATGCTCGTCGAGCGCAACTTTGCGGTCGAGGTGAACGGGCGCATCAAAGGTCTCTACTCGCTCTGGGAGAAGATGAAGAAGCACCAGTGCGAGTTCGATCAGATCTACGACTACGTGGCATTCCGCGTGGTGGTCGAGAACGTGGCCGACTGTTACGCCTCGCTCGGTGTCATCCACTCTCAGTGGACTCCCATCCCGGGGCGCTTCAAAGACTACATCGCGCTGCCGAAGCCCAACATGTACCAATCACTGCACACCACTGTGATCGGTCCCGGACATAGGCGCATCGAAGTGCAGATCCGCACGCGCGAGATGCACAAGGTCGCCGAGTACGGTATCGCGGCGCACTGGAAGTACAAGCAGAACACGGGCGGGCTCGACGCCAAGGACGCGGCCAAGTTCGCCTGGCTGCGGCAGCTCATGGAATTCCAAAAGGAGGTCAAGGATCCTCAGGAGTTCCTCGAAAGCGTCAAGGTCGACCTCTTCAACGACGAGGTCTACGTGTTCACGCCCAAAGGCGACGTGCGCGTGTTCCCCCGCGGAGCGACGCCGATCGACTTCGCCTACTCGATCCACTCGCAGGTGGGCGAGCACTGTTCGGGCGCGCGCGTGAACGGCGTGATGGTGTCGCTCCGGCACGAGCTCCACAACGGCGACACGGTCGAGATCATCACGAGCCCCAACCAGCACCCGAGCAAAGACTGGCTCGACTTCGTGGCGTCGGGCCGCGCGCGCTCGCGCATCCGCGTGTATCTGCGCGCGGAGGAGCGCAAGCAGAGCATCCAGCTCGGCAAGGAGCTGCTCGAGCGCGAGATGCACAAGCGCGACTTGAGCCTCAACCGCGCGCTCAAGTCGGGGCTGCTCGAGAAGATGCTCTCGCGTTTCCCAGTCGGGACCATCGACGAGCTCTACGCCTCGCTCGGCTACGGCAAGCTCGAGTCCGCGCAGGTCGTCGAGGCGCTCCAGGCGCAGGACGAGAGCCAGGCCAAGCAGTCGCTGAAGCCGACCTTCTTCGAGCGCACGGTCCGCAAGGTCACGCGCAAAGAGGGCACGAGCGGCATCCGCATCGCCGGGATCGACGACGTGCTCGTGCGCTTCGGCAAGTGTTGCAATCCCGTGCCGGGCGATCCGATCACTGGGTTCATCACGCGCGGACGCGGCGTGACCGTGCATCGGCGCGCCTGTCGCGAGTCGATGGAGCTCGATCCCGACCGCCGCATCGACGTGAGCTGGGCGAACGACGCACGCGTGCAGCGCTCGGTGCAAGTGCGCGTGGTGACGGCGGATCGGCCGGGCATCTTGTCGACCGTGACGGGCGCGTTCGTGGACAGCGGGCTCAACATCAGCGAAGCCACCTGTCGCTCGCTCATGGACGGGCGTTCGGTGAACACGTTTCAGTTCACGGTGGGCGACGCCAGTCAGCTCAAGACGCTGATGCGCAATATCTCGAAGATCCAGGGCGTCTACGACGTCGAACGGGTCTGATCCGCGGCCTGCGCGCTCTACTACAGCCGGAGCTGCTGCAGGCGATGATTGACGTCGCGCGCGAGCGCGCGCTCCTCGTGGCGGGGCAGGCCGTTCGAGGCGACGAACAAAGCGTAGGCGGCGAGCTCGTGGAGCGCCTGGTGCAGCTCGTGCAGCGGATCGTCGCTCGCGAGCGCTTCGAGGCGCGCGACCACGCGCGCGGCGTCGAGCGTGCCGTCGATGTCGAGCTCGTCGCCCACCGCTCGGCGGTGCGGGCTGTTGGCGAGCCAGCTGGTCAGCGCCTGCCGCGCGCGCTCGAGCGGACCGTACGTGGCCACCACCACCGAGATGTCGCGCATCACTTCGTTGAATTTGCGCACCAGGCGGCGTGCCGCGCTGCGGTCGAGCGATGGGCCGCGCCGCAGCTGCAGCTGGCCGCCGCGCAACATGTTGAAGATGGCCTTAATCGTGAGGAACTCCCCGAAGCCGGCCGCCCGCGTCACGTCGTCGATGCTGCGCGTCCCATCGCACAATGCCAGCACGGCCAGCTCGTTTGGTTCCAGGCCATCGCGCCGCGACTCCGGCACCGCCGCGGGAAAGAAGCGATTGTCTGGGATGCGCTCGCGGTACACGGCCATCTCGTCGATGCGCTGCACGCCCTCCATCAAGAGCCCCTGGATCGGCAGGTGGAGCGTGGTGGGCGGCGCCGGCGCATTTTCGGGGGGCGCCACGAACCAATAGCTGCCGTCCTCGACCAGCATGGCCGCGTAAAAGATGGCCTCCGTTTGCTGCTGCAGGGCTTTGAACAGCTGCTCCTGGTCGAGCAGCCCTTGGCGCACCAGGAGCTGCCCGAAGCGTTCGTCGCTCGTCTTTTGCGGGAGCAGCGACTGCAGTTGTGCGCGCTCGAGTGCGCCCGAGCGTACGAGCAGCTCGCCGATGCGCTCGCGCTCCACTTCGGTGCGCGCATGTTTCAGCGCACCCTGCGCGATCGTGAGCACCCGCGGCCCTTCGGCGCTGGCTAGGTGAAGCTCCCCACTCCAGCCGGTGGAGGTGACGAGATTGATGATCTCCACCACCGTCATTCGGCTCACCAGCTCGCCCATCATCAGGACACGGCTGCGGGCGCGTGCATCCTCCGCTTCGGGCGCGAGCAGGAAGGTTTGGTAGGGTCCGCGCAGCGCGCGATATTCGCCTGGCGTCTGCAGCAGCGGCGTCGCCGCGGTGCCGCCCGCGGGCAGCAAACGGCCGTCCGGACCGAGCCGTAGACGCACTTCCCCCATTTCCTTTATGGTAACGCATCGCGCAGCGCGCGAGGCCCGCGAGCGTCAGGAATCGTCCTAAACACGAGCGGGCGCGCGCGTTCGGAAAACGCGGCTCGAGGTGCGTGCGCCCACGCATACGCAGGCCCGCGGCGTACACCGACCGCAGGGCGCAAAAGTCGCACCGCTCTGCTCGGGCGCGCACGAAGCGTGGCAGGGCGCGTGCCTTCGCGGTAAGCCCAACAGCCGAGGAGACTTCATGGGGAAAGTGGCGTTCGTGTTTCCGGGCCAGGGTTCGCAGGCGGTCGGAATGGGCAAAGCGGCCTACGAGCTCGAACTGCTCGCGCGCGAGGTCTTCGATGCGGCGGACGCAGCGCTCGGGGAGCCCCTTTCGGAGCTTTGCTTCAACGGTCCGGAGCAGGCGTTGAAGCTGACCGCCAACACCCAACCCGCCTTGCTCACCGTCTCAGTCGCGCTCTTTCGCGCGCTCGGGGAGACGCCCGACGTGGTGGCTGGGCACAGCTTGGGCGAATACTCGGCCAACGTCGCCGCGGGAACGCTCTCGTTCGAGCGCGCTGTCCGCCTCGTGCGTGTGCGCGGCACGTATATGCAGGAAGCGGTGCCGGTCGGGGCCGGCGCCATGGCCGCTGTGTTGGGGGGAGAGCTCACGGCGATCGAGCAGGTCCTGCGCGATGTCGAAGGCGTGGTCGAGACGGTGAACTACAACTCGCCCGGTCAGCTGGTGATCGCGGGCGAGGCCGAATCGGTCGCGAAGGCGAGGGAGGCGCTCATCGCGCTCGGCTGTAAGGTGATTGCGCTGCCGGTCAGCGCACCGTTCCACTCGAGTCTGATGACGCCGGCGGAGCAGCGTTTGTCGTCGCACCTCATCGACACGCCGTTCGAGGACGCGACCGCGCCCATCTACGTGAATATCCACGCGCGTCCCGTGACGAGCGGCGAGCAGGCGCGCAGCGCGCTGATCGAGCAGGTGAGCCGTCCCGTGCGCTGGCAAGAGAGCGTCGAGCGCATGCGTGACGACGGCGTGACGCTCTTTGTCGAGATCGGCCCCGGCAAGGTGCTTTCGGGATTGATCAAGCGTATCGACAAGCAGGTCTCGTTCGCCAACGTGCAGAGCCCCGCCGATTTCCCCGCGGCCCGGGCGGCGATCGCAGCGGCGCGCGCCTGACTGACAGCCGCCGCAGTGGAAAGCATGGGGCCCAGTTCAACTCGCGCTTAGCCGGTTCGCTTCTCTTCGAGTTCGGCCCAGCGCTCCATCAGTCGCTCGAGCTCGCTGCGCCGCGCGTCGCGCTGACCGACCAGGCTGCCGACTTCGGCCGCCCGCGTCTGGTACACGCTCGGGTCCGACAGCGTTTGGTCGAGATCGGCGACGGCCCCCTCGAGCTCGGCGATGCGCGCTTCGACCTCCGTCAACTCCTTTTGCTCCTTGAACGAGAGGCCCGGCTTCTTCTTGGGGGCGGAGGCGGGACGCGCGGACTGCGTGCTCTTCTGCGGTGCCGAGGCGGCCGCGCGCGCGCGCTCGCGAAAGTCGCGCACGCTGGAGAAGTTGCCGGCGACGCGCGTGACCTTTCCGTCGCCCTCGAACCACAAGATCGAAGTCGCGATGCGGTCCAAGAACCAACGGTCGTGCGTGACGACGATCGCGGTCACGTCATGCTCGAGCAAGAGGCCCTCGAGTGCGGCCAGGGTGTCGAGGTCGAGATCGTTGGTCGGCTCGTCGAGCAAGAGCAGACTGGTCTCCTGCTTGAGCAGCTTTGCCAGGGCCACGCGCGTGCGCTCGCCGCCGCTCAACGCCTTGACGGGCTTACGCATATCGCTGCCCGAGAACAAGAAGCGCTCCAGATAGCTGATGGCGTGCACCTCGCGCTCACCGATGCGCACGTGTGAGCGCCCTTCGGCGACGTTTTCGAGGATGCTCGCGTCCTCGTCGAGCCCGCTGCGATGCTGGCTCAGGTAGGCGATCCGCGCGTTCTTGCCCAACGCGATGCGTCCGCCGGCCACGGGGTGCTCGCCGAGGATCGCCTTGAGCAAGGTGCTCTTGCCCGACCCGTTCGGCCCGAGCACGCCCACGCGCTCGCCGTGCGTGAGGTGAAAAGTAAGATCGGCGATCAAGCGGCGCGGCGCGGCGCCCGCGTCCGCCGGCGCGTCGATCGCCACGTGATCGAGATCCAGGATGCTCTTCCCCGCACGCGCGCTCGCCAGCTTGAGCTCGAGCTTGTCTCCCTGGGCAGCCGGACGTTCGCGCACCGCCTGCTCTGCGCGCTCGATGCGCGCGCGCTGCTTGGTGGTGCGCGCGGGCGGGCTGCGGCTCAGCCAGTCGAGCTCCTTGCGCAGGAAGTTTTGCCGGTTTTGCTCCGTGCGCTCCGCGAGCGCGAGCCGCGCCGCCTTGCCCGCGAGGTAATCGCCGAAGCCGCCCTGGTAGCCGAATACTTTGCCGCGCTCGATCTCGAGGGTGCGATCGACCACGGCGTCGAGGAAGTAACGGTCATGGGTGATGAGCAGGAGCGCCCCGCGGAACGTCTCCGCCAGATGAAGCTCGAGCCATTCGATGGCATCGACGTCGAGATGGTTGGTGGGTTCATCGAGGATGGCGAGCTCGGGCTCCGCCACCAGCAAGCGCGCCAGCGCGACGCGGCGCTTCTCGCCGCCGCTCAGGCGCGCCACGAGCGCCGCCGGATCGCGCACGCCGAGCGCGTCGAGCACCGCGAGCGCCCGGTGCGATAGATCGAAGCCGCCGGCGCGCTCGAGCTCGGCCTGCGCGTCGGTCTGGGCTTCGAGCGCGCGCGCCAGCGCCGCGTCATGGTTTTGCGTGCGCGCCGCGGCCCCTGTTTCGACGTCGAGGGCGCCCTGCGCGAGCGCGCGGCTCGCCTCCTCGTACCGCTCTTTGGCGCTCCACCAGGCGCGCATCCCGGCTAGCACGGTGTCGAGCACGCTCCGTTCCGGGTCGAGCGCCGGCTCCTGCGCCAAGTACATCACGCGCGCCTCGCGCCGCAGCGCCAGCTCGCCGGTGTCGGCGACCTCCTCGCCGGCCAGGATGCGGGCGAGCGTGCTCTTGCCCGAGCCGTTCGCGCCCACCAGGCCGACGTGCTCACCGGCGTGCACGCTGACGTCCACGCCCGCCAGCACCACGTGCGGTCCGAAGCTCTTCGTGAGTCCGCTTGCGGTCAGGAGGGCCACGTGCGCTTCAGCTGCTCTTGGCTTGGCACTCCGGACAGAGGCCGTAGAGCTCGTGCTTGTGGCTCTTCAACCGGAAGCCGTAGCGCTCTGCGACGCGGTCCTGAAGCAGCTCGATGGCATCGTCTTCGAATTCCACGATGCGCTTGCACTCGGTGCAGATCAGATGGTCGTGATGGTGCTTGCGCTCGTCGGCGAGCTCGTAGCGCGTGACTCCGTCGCCGAAGTGGCGCACGTTGGCCAGCTCGCATTCGGCCAACAGGCGTAAGGTTCGGTACACGGTGGCGTAACCCACGCGCGGATCCTGCTCGCGCACCTTCGCCAGCAGGTCTTCAATCGATAAGTGTCCGCTCGAGCGAAAGAAAATATCCGTCACGAGCCGCCGCTGGTTCGTGGAGCGGAAGCCCTTCTTCGTGATGTACGCCTGCAGTGAATCGTGCAGCGCAGCAATGGTGTCTTCGCTGAGCGGCGCGGCCTCGCCCATGACTGCTTCTCCAGATTCTCGCTCGCGCGCGGGGCGCGCGTCAGCATCGAGGCGTTCGACGAGGTAGGCTAGGCTAGGAAATAGCGCTTGTCGACATCGCTCGAAGAACACGCCGAGAGCCCCTGGGGGACGGGCCGGCCCTTCGCGCTCGGGCTTCGTGTCCTGGGGGTGCTATCCGGCTTCGTAGCCTTGTTCGCGCTCTGGTCGACGGAGCGCTCAGCGCTGCCCTACGATTTGCAGCTCGCAGCCGAGCCGCACGCGCGCCCGGGGGAGACGATCGCGCTGCGAGCGCTGCTGTTCCGGGACGTGGACGAGCCAGCGGGGGCGCAGCTGGTGAGCGCGCCCGTGCGCGTGCGCCTGCTCGACTCCTCGGAGCGCGAGCTCAGCGCGGTCGCGCTCGCAGCGAGCGCGCTCACGACCATGGACGGAAGCATCGCGCTTCCAGCTGGACGGAGCGGGCGCTTCACGCTCGAGGCGCAAAGCCGTTACG
>CAZYWR010000247.1:0-1986 GCA_964651185.1 uncultured Polyangiales bacterium | reverse complement strand
CCGCTCCCCAGAGCGCGAGCAACCTGCCGCTGCCCTCGCCCTGGGCGACGGCGCGCTGATAAAGCGCCAGCGCCGTCACCAGGTCGCCGTCCATCATCGTGACCTCGGCCAGGTTGCCGAGCTCGGTGTCCTCGTCCTCGTCGCTGCTTCGTAAGGCGAGCGCTCGCCGATATTCGGCGCGCGCGCGCGCGAAGTCGCCTTCGCGCGTGTACAGAATGCCGAGCTGAAAGGCCACCTCTTCGGCCTCGTACAGGGGGTCGAGCGCGCGCAGCGCTTCGAGCTGGGCGATCGCCTCCGCGGTCTTCGGGGCGCGCTCGCCTGTCGCCGGCTCTTCCCATGACGCCAGCGCTTTGCCGTACAGGAGTCGTGCCTCCCGGTGTTCCGGGGCGAGCTCGACCGCGCGCTCGAAACGCGCGAGCGCGTTCTCGAGCGCCACGCGGCGCTGGCGCGACACCTCGGCGCCCAAGAGCGGACCGAGCTCGAGCGCCGGATGGAGCTGGGCGCGTCCTTGGCGCACGAGCTGGTCCGCTCGCGCGTAGTTCGGGTTCGTGAACGTGCGCCAAAACGGTGAGTGCGCGACCTCCGCGGGCGGCGGCGGTCCGAGGTCGGCGCGCCCGGACGCCGGACAGGCGAGGGCGACGGCAAGGCAGGTCGCAATCCGTGTACGCATGATCGGTTCGCGGGCTCGACCACTCTACACCGCCGGCCCGTTTTCGCCGTAAACACCAAGCGCGGCACGCGCGTCGTGAGCTCGCACGCGCGTGCCGTCGAGCTCCGGGAGCGCTTACACGCTGAGCGCGCCCGTGCGCAGCAGATAGGCCAGGCGTTTGCGCTGCTCGTCGTCGAGCGCGGCGTGCATCTGCCGGAAGGCCTGCGCGACCGCCTCGCGCACGCGCTCTTCGCTGCGCTTTTGCTCCTCGCCGATCGCCGCCACGCGCTGCTCGTCGAAGCTACCGCCCTCGAGCGCCTCGGCCAGCCCCGAGATGCGGCGCCGATGGTCGACCGCGGCCTGCGCGCGCTCGGTCTTGAGCTGATCCAAGACCGCCGCGAAGGTCGCGACCTGCGCCTCGTTCAGCTCGAGTTTGTAAGCTAGAAAGCGCAGCGGCCGGCGCACGCCGAACAACCCGCCTTCGTCGAAGCCGGGACTCGCCCAGGCCCCAAAGGACGGCTCGCGCCACCCGCCCCGCTGCGGACCGTGTCCGCAGCCGCCTTCCGCGCACGCGTGGTGGCCGGGCGCCGCGCCACAGCCGTGGCGTGCTCGCCACCAACCATAGAATCCAGGATGCATGTTCGTGCTCTCCAACTGCCGGGGACTTCCCGGCGGGATCGGACGCGGGCACTGCGCCTCGCGCCGCAGGTCCGCGTCCTGAAAACGCGGCCCTGGTTCTCAAGATGAAGCTGGAAACGTGGGCGTCAAGTTTGGCGCCCGGCGCTGCGCGGTCAGAGCAGGTCGGCGGCGGCGCGCACGATGTCGTGCTCCGTGACGATGCCGAGCAGCATGCCCTGATCGTCCACCACCGGCAGCGCGCCGCAGCGACTCGCGATCATGCGCTGGGCTGCTTCGCGCACGGCCTCGTGCGGCCGCGCTGTCACCACGTCCGTGCGCATCAGATCGCGCACGAACGTCTCTTGGAGCACGCGCGCCTCGCGCGCGAGGTTGACGGGGTTGATCTCGATCCCGGCCAAGGTCGCCCGCAGGAGATCGCGCTGGCTGAGCATGCCGACCACCTTGCCGTCATCGACCACGGGGAGGTGGCGAAAGCGCAAGCGTCCGAACTCCCGGTTAACCCGCTCGAGGTTGTCTTCCTCAAACAAGGTGACCACTTCGCGCGTCATGATTTCCGACACCGTCGATCGCTGCGCCATATCGGTTCGCCTCCTGGTTTCCGGAGCGGCTCTAAGTATCGCGCAGATCTGCGCCGATGTAACGCATGGCGGCGCGCGCGATCGGTGTATTGTCTACGGGCGGCGCAGGTCGCGGCCTCC
>CAZYWR010000246.1:0-3804 GCA_964651185.1 uncultured Polyangiales bacterium | reverse complement strand
AGGCGCGGGTCCGCCTCGAGCGGCGCTTCGCCTTCCGTGCCGACGAAGCGCATGGGCTCCTGGAAGGGCAGCGCCAGCTCGTCGTGATGCAGCACGTGCAGCACCAGCACGCGGTGGCCGCGCGCGGTCAGCCGGCCGAGGCCGCGTAGCGCGTCGTCGCGCAGATCGAGCAGATCGCTCGCCACCATGACCGCGCCCTGACGACCGGCCCGCTCACCGAGCTCGTCGAAGGTGGCCGTGAGGTCGGTGCGCGCGCCGCGACTGGGCTCGCTGGCCAACACCTCGAGCAGCGCCTGCGCGTGGGCGCGCCCGCCGCGCGCGGGCAGCCAGCGCTCGATGCCTGCGTGGAACAACGCGGCGCCCGCGGCGTCGCCCTGGCGCAGCAGCACCTCCGCCGTCGCGCCGAGCAGCGTCGCGGCGAAGCCGACCTTGGTCGCGGTGAGCGCAGGGCCGCCGTAGGCCATGGAGCCCGACATGTCGAGCGCGAGCACGGCGCGCAGCTGCGCCTCATGCTCGAAGCGCTTCACGCGATGGTGATCGCTGCGCGCGAACGCGCGCCAATCGAGCGTGCGCGGATCGTCGCCGGGCCGGTAGGCGCGATGCTCCGCGAACACGAGCCCGCCGCCGCGGCGCCGGCTCTTGTGCAGCCCGGTGTAGAGGCCGTCCACCACGCCATCCACGGCAAAGCGCAAATGCTCGAGGCGCTCGACGAACGAAGGATCGATCGCGCGCGGCGGAGCGTTCACGGTCGGACTGACCTCGCGATGCCCGCGATGATCTCGGCCGCACGCACGCCCTCCGCTTCGGCTCGGAAGCTCGGCACGAGGCGGTGACGGAACACGGGACCCATCAACGCGCGCACGTCTTCCACCTCGGCAGTCACCCGGCCATCGAGCGCGGCGCGCGCTTTGGCCCCGAGCACGAGCGCCTGGCTGGCGCGCGGACCCGCACCGAAGCGCACGTAGCGCTTGACCTCGTCGGGGGCACTCGTCTCTTCCGGCCGCGTCGCGCGCGCCAGCGCGACCGCGTGGGCGATCACGTGAGGCGCGACCGGGATGCGCGGCACCACCGCGGCGAGCTCGAGGATCTGCTCGCGGCTGAGCACGGCTTCGGGTTCCGGACCGGGCTCGGCGGTGGTGCGCAGCACGATCTCTTCCTCTTCCTTGCGCGACGGATAGCGGACGTCGATCTGCAGGAGGAAGCGATCGAGCTGGGCTTCGGGGAGCGGGTAGGTGCCCTCCTGTTCGATCGGATTTTGCGTGGCGAACACCAGGTACGGCTGCTCCAGCGTGTAGGTGCGGCCGCCGGCGCTGACCTTTCCCTCGGCCATCGACTCCAGCAAAGCGGCTTGCGTCTTCGGCGGGGTGCGATTGATCTCATCGGCCAGCAGGATGTTCGTGAACACCGGCCCCGGGACGAAGCGAAAACTGCGCAGGCCCGTGGCGCGGTCTTCGTCGAGCACGTCCGTGCCGGTGATGTCGCTCGGCATCAGGTCGGGCGTGAACTGAATGCGGCCGGCGCGCAGCGACAGCGTTCGGCCGAGCGTGGTGATGAGCAGCGTCTTGGCGAGCCCGGGCACGCCGACGAACAAGCCGTGTCCGTGCGCGAACACGCAGGTCAGGAGCAGCTCGATCACTTCGTCCTGCCCGACGATGCGCTTCTTGAGCTCGGCGACGATGCGGCGCTTCGCCTCGCCGAGCTGGCTCACGCGCTCGAGATCGCTTTCCGGCGGGTTCACGGCGGAGCGTTCGGGCTCCCCGGCGTCCGCCGCGGGCGCGTTGGCGGCGAGGCGGCCAGGGCCACCGCCCTCTTCTGTGGCGGGCTCGACGAGATCGAGGGACGGAGCGTGGCCGGCTCGGTGTTTCGGTGGAGTCGAAATCGCCATGAAGCAGTGGAAAGCGTACCGCCGTCTTCTGCATGAGCCAAGTGCGGGGACGCCCGGAGCGCGCGCAGAGGCTCAGCGGGCGGACAGAAGCCGACAGGCGGCGAGCTCGCGCGTGCGCTCGGCGTTCGTGGCCGCGAGCCGCGCGAGCTGGCAGTGTGGATCGGGATCGAAGGGGTTGAGGCGAATCGCCTCGTGCAGCGGCTCGCGCGCATCGTCGCGGCGCGACAGCGCGAGCAACGATGCCCCGCGCAGCGCCTGCAACGGCGCGTGCTGCGGATGCTCGCGCAGCGCGGCGTCGACGGCCGACAGCGCGTGCTCGGGTTGATCGCCGGCGAGCGATGCGCGCGCCACGCGCGAGGCGAGGATGGGATCGCTCGGCGCGAACTTCTGCGCCGCTTCGTACTCGCGCGCTGCGGCCAAGGTGCGCTTGCGCCCCCACAGCAGATCGCCGACCCGCAGGTGCTTGCGCGCGTGCTCTTCGGCCACGTCGAGCGATTCGTCGGCCTGTCCGCTCTCGACGAAGCGCAGGCGTAGCTCTTTCGTGGCGGCGAGCTCCGGGCGCTCGCGCTCGGTCAACGTGCTGCGCCACTCTGCTTCGAGCTCTGCGAAGGTCTCCGAGGCCACTTTGGCCAGCGCCACGCGCACGTCTTGCCCCGCGGCCATGAGCTGGATGGTGCGCGTCAGCCCGGCGTCGCCGAAGCGCTCGCGAAAGCAATCGAGGAAGGTGACCACCTGCGCGAACGCGAGCGCAGCGTCTTCTT
This sequence comes from uncultured Polyangiales bacterium, assembly GCA_964651185.1. Lineage (GTDB taxonomy): Bacteria > Myxococcota_A > Polyangia > Polyangiales > DASUME01 > DASUME01. The sequence continues at coordinate 1,158 of CAZYWR010000246.1, read as the reverse complement.
GCGAAGGCAACATCGCGATCGAGGGGTGCATGCGATCGAAGGCGATCAGACGCCGCTCGTGCGCGGCCTTGAGCAACAGCGCGTTCGTCGGCGGCGCGAGATAAGCGCCCGGCGGAAGGCCGCGCCAGGTGCGCTCGAATAGCTTGGCTAGGCCTTCGTGAAACCATACCGGCGCGTGATTGCGGCTCGCGTAGGAGAGCGCGAGATGGACCAGCTCGTGGTTGATGGTGTCGAGCCACGGGTAGCCGTACAAGAGCGAGCGCGGCGAGGCGATCATCAAGCGGTTCCACTTGCAGAGCGCGACCGTGCCGGTGGTCTGAATGTGCTCGAGCGACAGGCTCGACACCTCGGCCAGCGTGCGCGCCGAGGGGTAGACCTCGAGGCGAATGGGCGCGGGCAGCTCGATGCCGAGCTGGTTGCGGATCGCTTCGTCGGCCGTGCGTAGCGCGTCGAGGGCGTAGGGCACGAGCACGGCGTCGAGGCCGTCTCGGTAGCGCACCACGTAGCGCCCGTCATCGGAGCGCGCTTCGGCGAAGTCGCGGGTGATGTCGCGCGCTGCGGTCGCCCAGCCGAGCAGCCTCCGCCACTCGGCGAGCTGCGGTGCGCGCGGCGCGTCGGCGACCGCTTGCTCCATGTCGCGCACGGCCGCCTCGTAGCGCCCGCTGTAGAAGTGGACGAGGCCGCGCTGGAACAGCGCGTCGGGGCTCTGCGCTTCGCGTGCGGGGAGGCTCGCGAGCGCGCGCTCTGCGCCCTCGACGTCGTTGGCTTCGAGCGCATGGATGCTCAGCTCGAGCGCGCTGCGCTCTGCGCGCGCGTTCGCGCCCCAGCACAGGGCGAGCGCAGCGGCGATCGCGCGGAGCGCGCGCGTCGCGCCCGCGGATCGCCTTCGCGCGAGCGCGCGCGGGCTCATCGCAAGATCTCCTGGTAATAGCGCTCTACCGAGCGCTGGTAGCGCTCCGGGGTAGGCGCGCGGCGCGCGTCGAGCACGCGGCGGCGCAGCTCGCTGCGGCGGCTGTCGCCTTCGCCCTCCGGGATCGCGACCTTCTCGTCCGATTCTGCCCGCGCGCCGCCGCCGCTGCCTTCGCCGCCGCTGCGCTGGCCCGAGCTCGCGCGCGCTTGCTGTTCGAGCTCTTCGGACACCTCGCGCAGGCGCTCGAG
>CAZYWR010000245.1:0-8404 GCA_964651185.1 uncultured Polyangiales bacterium | reverse complement strand
CTCGCCTTCGCGGATCAAGTCCGTGCCCATCGCGACGTCGTGTCCGACGAAGCGCCGCACCAGATCGAGCCGCTGGGTCCGATCGAGCGGCCGAAACAGCGGTGCCGTCGCAATCAAGTTGTGCACCAAGCGCTCGCGCGTGAACTTGTCGAGGGCGCGCGCGATGGTGGCGGTTCCCCGCGACGCCTGGTCGAGCGCCTCCACGTGAAATTCGAGCAGATCGGTCGGACGCGTCGCCCGCACGTGCGCCGAACGCGGCGAGCGCGACCAGAGCGCCATCTCCCCGAATAACGCCCCTTCGTGGAGCGCAGCGAGCTGCTCGCTCGCGCCTCCGGCGCTCTCGCGCACCACCGCCAGCGCCCCGCGCGCGACCATGAAGAAGCTCGCGCCAGGTTCGCCCTGACGCAGCACCAGATCGCCCGCGCGCCGACGTACCAACGTGACCGTGTGAAGCACCGCCGCGAAGTCGTCGCGCGCGAGCTCGCTGAGCAGAGGAATGGGCGGAAGGACGTCCGGATACGCATGCGTGGCGCGCGAGAGGTCCGCCCCGACCGCCTCGGCAGCGCGCGCCAACGCTTCGCCCGAGAGCGCCGCCATCGTCGCCGCGGGGCGCACCAGGGGCGCGTCCTCCGAAGCCGGGGCCGCCCGCACTCCCAACCCGATACGCCCGGTATCGGCCGCGTACAGGTCGGCCACGCCGCGCACCAGCGGGGTCAGTGCAGGCTCGAGCGTACTCAGGATCTTGATCGCCACCAGGGCGAGCAATGGGTAGCCGGCGTGGGCGGCGTGGCGCGCGAGCGTCGTGTAGACGAGCGCGGCGCGCTGCACGCGTCCGAGCGCGAGGAGCGCGTCGGCGACGCGCAGGCGCAGCTCGAGGTGCTCGGGCTGGCTCTCGAGCGCGAGGGTAAAGAGGGCGAGCGCTTCTTCAAAGCGCGCCTCGGCAAGCGCGCGCTCCCCCTCTGCGCGCGCCTCTGCCACGGTCGACAGATGCACCCCAGAACTGTACAGCCTCGTGGACAGCGGCTGGTAGCTGGATCCCGCCCCGCCGGCGGCGGGCTCACGCCTCCTCGACCATGGAGTACACTGCCGGCAGGCAGAGCGAATGAGTGTCGAATGCGCGAGCTGTGGGCAAGTCATCCCCGCGGGACAGTTTCGTTGTGGCGGCTGCGGCGCCGTGCAGGCGCGCGAGAATTTCGATGATTATGGCGGGCTCACCGAGGTGAGCGCCGACGGCGATGGGGTCGTACGGGCCGTGGGCCCAGAGGGAGGCTCGCCCGCGACCGCTCGCGTCGCAGCGGCGGCCGAGGACGAAGAGGCCGGCGGAGCCCGCGAGCCGCTGGTACCGCGTGGGACGTTCACATCGGAGCTCCCTGAACGCGCGACCGAACCGGACGAGCGAGAGGGTACGCGCGAATCGAAAACAGCGAAGTCCACGGCGACTCCGCCCGCGGGCACTTCGCAGCGCATCAAGGCCGTGCGCAGCGCGCCACGGCCTCCGTACCTGGCCTCCGAAATCTTGCGCGAGGATCTAGCGCCGTCGGAACCGGGACGGCGTCTGCTCGAAATCGTGCTGCAAGTGGCGCCGGCGCTGGGCGCGATCGCCGCGCTCGCGAGCGGGATCGATCGGCCCGCCACCTGGGTCGCGTTGGTGCTGCTCGCAGGCCTGTTCGTGCTCACGCGCTTCGAAGCGAGCTATGCGGCCAAAACGCTGCTGGTGACGGCGCTCGGGGGCGGTGCGCTGGCATCGGTCTCGCTCTGGCGAGTATCGCTGGGCGCCGGGGCGGACGATCCTTTGCTCGCGGGCACGGTGACGTTGTTGTCGGCGGCGCTGCTCTTCCGCGGTTGGCACCGGGCGGCCGTGATGGCGCGCGCACTGGTCGCAGGTGCGCTGGTGCTCGGAGCGGCTTGGGCGGCGATGACCAGCCATCGCGAGCTCCTCTCGCTGGCCTTCAGCTGGGACTCCTGGCTGCCCGCGCTCACTTGGTATTTGTTCGGCATCATCTCCTTGCTGTCGCTGCTGGCGTTCATGGGGCCGGAGACCACCGGCGGGTGCGACGCCTGGGCGTTTGGCTTGTGGGGTTGGTACGGTCTGTTCGCCTGCGTTCGTTTCGCGCTCGAGGCTCCCGCCGAAGCAGGCTGGCGCGGACCCGACTTGCAGACTCTCGGGTTGGTGGAGCCGGCCTTTGCTGCGCCGGCCTCGCTGGCGCTCGGACAGCTGTTTGCGCGTACGCTCGGCGCGTTCGGCCTGCGCGGACGGCGTACGGCCGATGGCGATGCGCTCGGCCCGAGCTGAGCGCTCGCCGCAGTCCGGCGCGCAGGGCGTGCGCCGACGCCACGAGGCGAGCAGGACCACCAGACACACACGCCCCCTCCAGTCCGGTGCGCAGGGCGTGCGCCGAGACCGCGAGGCGAGCAGGACCACAGGACCACCAGACACATGCACCGCTCAGGGCGTGCGCCGAGGTCGCGAGGCGAGCAGGACCACCAGACACATGCACCCTCGGTCTGTCGCTCAGGGCGTACGCCGAGGCCACGAGGCGAGCAGGACCACCAGACACACGCGGCCCTGGTCGTCGCTCGCCTGGCCTATCCCGACGTCGGTGAACTCTCGGCGTAGGAGCGCAAGCCGGTGCGAGGCGCTCGCGAACAGGGCCGCCAGTGCGGCATCGGAAGACTCCGCACGCGCCAGCACCTCACCCACGCCCCGCGCAGCGACGTGCTCGCGTCGGAGGCGCAGCTCGGGATCCTCGCCCTCGAGTCGATGCGCCAGCCGGCCGAGCTCACACACGCGCGCCGCGTAGCCTTGGGCGCTCTGCGCGAGCAGGCGATTCGGGCGCAGCGCACCCACGCTCTGCGCGCGTCGAAATGCGGCCAGCTGTGTCTGTAGCGCGTCCGTATCGCGCAACTTGGGCGGCGCCCCGCCATCGACGGAACGCTCGCCGTGGGGCGCCGTGCCTGGCGCAGCGGGCGCGACCTGGATGTCGAGGTGGCCCGGGGTGGAGACCAGCTGAAGCTCGGCCACGGGCCGTGGGCCGCTCGCGCTCTCCGCCACGAGCTGGACGCGGCGCGGTGCGAGCTCAGCTGGCAGCGCCAGGCCAGCGCGCAGCTGCTCGATCGTCACGGGCAGCGAAACGAGCTCATCCCGCTGCGTCTCGACCACCAAGCTCGGGGCGCCGAAACCTGGCTCGAGCAGCCCGTGAATCAGCGTGGATGGCTCGCCCCCAGCGTCGGCGCGCACGCGCCAGAGCCGCCCTCCCCGCACCGAGGCCAGCATCAATCGCCGGCGTTCGGTGCGAGCCTCGCCGCACGTCACGACACCTTCGGCTGATTGCGCCAGGCGCGCGAGCCAAGCGCGCAGCGCCGCATCGTCGCCTTCGCGCGCGTGCACGGTCACCCCGTCGAAGCCCTGCGCGCGCGCCGTTTGAAGCAACTGTGAAGACTCGAGCGGCGCGCGGCGCAGCAAGAAGGCCGCCGCGGCCTCGGACAGCGTATCGTCTTCCTGGCACGGCAACGGATCCGCCCGCGCGGCGCTCCCCGCCGCGACGGCGAGCCCGATCGCACACGGCACCAAACCCAAGCGCGCGAACGGGCGTGGCGGCGCCGCACGTCGCCCGCTGCGGCGATCGCGACGGGCGAGCGCAGCGCAACCAGCACCTACCGCGCGCGCCGGCTCTCGTACGCGATCGCGCGATCGCCGCTCCTGCGCGGTCCTTCCAGCGCGGCCCCCCATCGTCCAATGCTAACGCGCTTTCGGGGCCGGCGGTGAGCGTGCATCGGCTAAGACGCGTGCGCCGCGCGAGCCCGGGCGGCTCGCTCAGCTTCGATAGCCCGCGTTTACATCGACGTAGCCGTGACCGAGGTCGCACGTCAGGTAGCTCGCATGACCAGGTCCGTTGCCGACACGCAGCCGGATCGCGTAACGCGGACGCGCCATGATGCGCTGCGCTTCTTGCTCCGCCGCGGCCCCAAGCCCCAGGCCGCCGCGCACGATCACCACCTCATCGATCGAGATCGACACCTGCTCCGGGTCGAACGCCACGCCGGCTACGCCGGCCGCGGAGAGGATCCGTCCCCAGTTCGCGTCCTTCCCGTGCATGGCTGTCTTCACCAGCAGGCTGGTGGCGACCCGGCGCGCGATCGTGCGCGCGCCGGTGTCGTCCGCCGTACCGCTGACTTCGATCTCGGCCACGTGCTCGGCGCCCTCACCGTCGGCCACGATCTGCTCCGCGAGCTCTTTCAGCACGGCGCTCAGGGCCTGTTCGAACGCGGCGCACGCCGCAGAGCCCGCCTCCAGCTCGCTCGCGCCCGCGCCGCCCGAAGCCATCACGAGGATCAGATCGTTGGTGCTGGTTTCGCCGTCCACCGTGGCCACGTTGAAGCTCTGGTCGGCCGCGCGGCGCAACGCGCTCGCGAGCACGGCTGGCGAGGCGGACGCGTCCGTGAACACGAAGGCGAGCGTGGTCGCCATGCGCGGATGAATCATGCCCGCGCCTTTGGCGATCCCGAGCACGGTCACCTCGGCGCCGTCGAGCGTGATTTTGCGCGAAGCGAGCTTGGGTGTTCGATCGGTGGTCAGGATGGCGCGGCTGAAGTCGCCGGCACCTTGCGGCGTGAGCTTGTCCGCGAGCGCAGGCGCGGCAGCGACGATCTTGTCGGCGGGCAAGAGCTGCCCGATGACCCCGGTCGAGGCCGGCACGACGAGCGCGGGATCCAGCGCGAGCGCGGCCGCCACCGCCTCGCTCGCGCGGCGCGCGGCGTCGAGTCCAGGTTGCCCTGTGCAGGCGTTCGCATTGCCGCTGTTCACGAGCACAGCCTGGATGCGACCGGTCGCCGCGCGCTCCCGCGCCAGCTTGACGGGTGCGGCCTGCACGAGATTCGTGGTGAACACCGCCGCGCACGGGACGGGCCTCTGCGCGACCGCGAGCGCCAAGTCAGGCTGGCCGGTCTTCTTGATGCCGGCCGCGAGCCCTGCGAAGCGAAAGCCGCGAACCTCTGGGATGTGCTCTGCCATGGGCCCGAACATGGCCCGCCGCGCGCCGGGAGCAAATCGCTCGCGCGCGCTCAGCCGTTGGTCGCGGCTTGATCTTCTTTCATGTGGCAGGTCTTGTACTTCTTCCCGCTGCCGCAGTGGCACGGATCATTGCGGCCGATCTTGGGCATCTCGCGGCGCACGACCTGAGCCGTCCGCGCCTGGGCCGCCGCCTGGGCAGCACGTTGCGCGCGCTGGCGCAGGCTCTGCGGGTCGGAGGCCTCGCCGCCGTTGGGGACGGCCGCCGGCGGCACTTGCGCGGGAGCCGGCGCCGGTCGCCCGGAGGGCGCAGAACCGCGCGTCAGCGCAGCCAGCCGGCGGGCCTGCGCCTGAAGCGCGGCCTGTTGCGCCGCCTGAGAGTGGCGCGCGGCGATCATGACGCGCGGCGGTGCTTCGGGCTGCGCTTCGGGCTGCGGGGCCTGCTCAGGATGCTGCGCTTCGATGGCCTGCTGGCGCGCCTCGACCTGCCGCCGGCGCTGGGCCTCGGCTTGCTCCACCTCGCGCTCGGTGAGCCGCTGCACGCCGAACAGCTTCTCGACCACGGACGCCTTCGTGTTCTGGAGCGTCTGCACGAAGAGATCGTAGCCCTCGCGCTTGTACTCTTTCTTCGGATCGCGCTGCCCGTAGCCGCGTAGGCCGATGCCGTCGCGCAGGTGATCCATGTGGCTCAGGTGCTCGAGCCACTGCTTGTCGATCTCCTGCAAAAACAACGTACGGAACAGGCGTAAGAAGTGGGTCGAGGTGAACTCCTCTTCTTTCTTCTTCAGCGCCGCCTCGGCCTGCTCGTACAGCACCGTAGCGATCTCCAGGCTATCGGTACGATTGCGGATGGTCTCGTCCCCAGGGAAGCCGAATTGCTCCTCGAAGGCCGCCGCCAGGCCTTTCGTGTCCCAGTCTTCCCAGTGTTTCTTAGGAGGACAGGCGCGCTCGACCATGGTGCCGATGATTTCGTCGAGCACGTCGAGCAGCCGCTCCTGCTGCTCGGTCAGCGCCAAGGCCACCTCGCGCTCAAGCAGCTCGAGGGCCTTTCCCGGATCGCTCTTCACGTCATCGAGCGAGACGACACAGCCGAACCAGGTATAGACATCGCGCTCCAGCGCGTCGACGCGCAGCTCCCCGAGCTCGCTCGGCTCCATCTGCAAGACGCGCTGGCGGTACGCGCCGATCTGCTCGGGCGTGGCGTCCTCGGGCGGAAGCGGCGCGCCGTGCACGCGCACCATGTCGCGCAAGATCGGACGGGCTTGCTCGAGCAGCTCCGGGTTCGGCCCCTCCTTGGCCAGCGACTCGGGCTTGACGCCGCGCTTGGTCTCGTCCTCGGTCGGCACCGTCACGTAGCGCCCCTCGAGCACCTGCCGGCGCAACGCGTAGATGCTCTTGCGCTGCTGGTTCATCACGTCGTCGTACTCGAGCAGGTGCTTGCGGATATCGAAGTTGCGCTCTTCGACCTTCTTCTGCGCGTTCTCGACCGCGCGCGTGACCCACGGATGCTCGATCGGAACGTCCTCTTCCATGCCCAGGCGATCCATGAGCATCTGCACGCGCTCGCCCGCGAAGATGCGCATCAGGTCGTCTTCGAGCGACAGGAAGAAGCGTGAGGAGCCCGGATCGCCCTGGCGGCCCGCACGGCCGCGCAGCTGGTTGTCGATACGCCGCGACTCGTGGCGCTCGGTGCCGAGGATGTGCAGGCCTCCTGCGGTCAGCACCTCCTTCTTCTCGCTCTCGCACTGCGCGGTGTAGTGCTCCGTCACCTCGCGGATCTTGGCGTCGAGCGCGTCTTTGTCGGCGCGCAGCGCCTCGTCGGCGCTCTGCAGCACCTCGTAGCGCGCGATCATCTCCGCGTTGCCGCCGAGCAGGATGTCAGTGCCGCGGCCGGCCATGTTGGTCGCGACCGTGACCGCGGACTTTCTGCCCGCCTGCGCGACCACGTAAGCCTCGCGCTCGTGCTGCTTCGCGCTGAGCACGTTATGCGGAATGTTCCGCTTGTCGAGCATGCGCGAGAGCGCCTCGGACTTCTCGACGCTGGTCGTGCCCACCAGCACCGGTTGCCCGCGCGTGCGACACTCCTCGATGTCCTTGACCACCGCCTTGAACTTCTCGCGCTCGGTCTTGTAGACGAGGTCTTCTTGGTCGGTGCGCTGAATGGTCTTGTTGGTCGGGATGACGACCACGTCGAGGTTGTAGATCTTCTGGAACTCGGAGGCCTCGGTGTCGGCCGTGCCCGTCATGCCGGCGAGCTTTTTGTACAGGCGAAACAAGTTCTGGAAGGAGATCGTCGCGAGCGTGCGGCTCTCGTCCTGGATCGGCACGTGCTCCTTGGCTTCGATCGCCTGATGCAACCCCTCCGACCAGCGCCGGCCCGGCAAGGTGCGGCCCGTGAACTCGTCGATGATCATCACCTTGCCATCGGCGGTGACCATGTACTGCTGGTCGCGCTTGTAGAGCGTGTGCGCGCGCAGGCATTGGTTGAGGATGTGCAACGACTCCAGGTTCACCGGCTCGTAGAGGTTCTCGATCTCGGTGACACCGCGCTGCTTCAAGAGCTTCTGCGCCTGGACAATGCCCTCTTCGGTCAACGTCACCGAGTGCGCCTTCTCGTCGACGACGGAGTGCTCGTCTTTGCGCAGCTTCGGGATGAGATCGCTGATGATCGAGTACTTCTCGCTGGCCGTCTCGCCCGGGCCGCTGATGATCAGAGGCGTGCGCGCCTCGTCGACCAAGATCGAGTCGACCTCGTCTACGATCGCGAAGTTCAGCGGGCGCTGCGCGTAGTCGTAGATGCTGAACTTCATGTTGTCGCGCAGGTAGTCGAACCCGAACTCGTTGTTCTGGCCGTAGGTGATGTCGCAGCGATAGGCGCGCTTCTTCACGCCGTCGCGCTGTTGCGGCACGACCACGCCGACGCTCATGCCCATCCAATTGTAGAGCCGGCCCATCCACTCGGCGTCGCGCTTGGCCAGGTAGTCGTTCACGGTCACGACGTGCACGCCCTTGCCTTCCAAGGCGTTCAGGTAACACGGCAAGGTGGCGACCAAGGTCTTGCCTTCGCCGGTCTTCATCTCGGCGATTTTCCCTTCGTGCAGAACCAGGCCGCCGATCAGCTGGACATCGTAATGGCGCATCCCGAGCGCGCGCCTGCTCGCCTCGCGCAGGGCCGCAAAGGCATCGAACTTGAGATCCTCGAGGCTGGCACCGTTGGCGAGCTGCTGCCGGAACTCAGCCGTCTTCGCCTTCAGCTCGGCGTCGGCGAGCGCCGTATAAGCCGGCTCGCGCTGGTTGATGGCTTCGACCATGGGACGCAGGCGCTTGATCTCGCGCTCGTGCTTCGTGCCGAAGACCTTTTTGAGAGTCCACTGAAACATCGGTGTCCTTATTGTG
>CAZYWR010000244.1:0-3279 GCA_964651185.1 uncultured Polyangiales bacterium | reverse complement strand
GGCGCGTATATCGGCGCGCTGGTCCATTGTCAGAAGCTCGACGCCGTGCTGGCGCAGCGCCTGAGCGAGCGGCTCGGTGGGCCTTCGGTCGGCTTCTTTTTTCGCGACAAGGTCCTCGCCGGCTACACGCCGACCGATCGACCGGGCTCGCCGACCCAGCCCGAGCTCGGCACCTTGCTGCCCAACGCGCGCGGGGATCAACGTCTGCGCCGCGGCGAGCGCACGGAGCCGTTCGACCTCGCGGGCCGCGGGCGCGCGATCTTCTCGCTGGTCGCGGGCAGCGCCTCGGCCGCAGACGTCGGCTACGTGGTGGCGCGCCCGTACTCGACTTTGCCGACGCCGTTCGCCATCTTCGATCGCGCCAAGAAAGAGGACGTCAGCGAGTTGCCGAAGCTCGGGCTTACGCTCGGGCTGCTCGGTCTGTTCCTCGCAGCCATGGCGATCATGTACTTCGAGCGTGACCGACCGCTCGCCATCTTCCGATCGCAGATCGACAAGATCGCGGCGGGCCAGGCTGACGAGCTCGATCTCGCGCACTTGATTCGCCAGCATCGGATGCTCGGAGAGTCGATCCACCGAGCGATCGACGCCATGGTGGCCAAAGGCGGCGGAACACGGCAAAAGCCCAAGGCCAACCTCGACGAGATCCTGGGGCCTGCACCCGAGAACCTGGCGAGCTCCGCCTTCAGCTTCGGAGAAAACAAGGGAACCAGCGGCTCAGGCACGTTTCAGCCTGCTGCGCTGCCACCGCCGACCGCGTCGGGCCGTCCCATGCCGCCGCCGATGCCTCCACCCAAGGCGGCCGGCGTGCCGGCGCCCAAGCCGGGCGCGCAGGATGACGAGAAGTCCGTCGCACTCAAGTTCGATGCCTTGCCCGTTCCAGGCCAGCGCGCCAACGGCAGCCCCGCGTATCTATCCGCGGACGAGGAAGCACATTTCCGCGAGGTATTCTCGAAGTTCGTGGCAATGCGGCAACAATGCGGAGAACGAACCGAAGATCTCACATACGAACGCTTCCTGGGCACACTCCAGAAGCATCGTGATCAAATCTTGCAAAGTCGTCCCGATGCCAAAGGCGTCAAGTTCACGGTCTATGCCAAAGAGGGCAAAGCTGCGCTCAAAGCGGCGCCGCGCAAAGCGTGATCCCGCTCTCCCAAAGCAGCACAGAGCCTTGACCCAGCAGCCCGCCGCGCTTAGTTTGGGGGAGTGGTTCCTCTGTGGAACGCGTGAGTGCGGGAGCGAAAGAATCCCTTACAAGCATTGAACCAGGGAGTGTTCTCGATCGTGGTGTGCACGCCTGGCGATCTTCTCCGGGAAGCCTGAAGCGGTCGATACCCACGCCCACCTAGCAAGCGCTAGGGGTTCGCAGCGTCCCCCCACGGTCTCATGGTAAGAACCTGTTTCGGGCGCCCTCATGCAAAACGGGGCGCCCGAAAATTTTTGTGCCTTCCGACTTCGACGAGCTCGTCTGAGCCCAGCAGGAGAACGAAGACAGTCAGTCACGAGAAGTAAGGATCGGGCGCCTCGCGGTCAGACGCCGACGGAGCGGACCGCGAACGCTCATTCAAGGCACTGCGCAGGCGATGGCCGGACACGCACCGCCGCGCGTGCCGCAAATACCGCAGCTCGCGCTGCAGCAGATCTGGCCGGCGGCGCAGGTCCTCGATCCGCATGCGACCCCGGCGTCATCTGCCTCGCAGGTCTGCCCCGCGCTCGTGACGACGCAATGCGTGCCGGCGCGACACGCGAGGTTGCATACCGAGGGCACACACTGCGGCTGCGGCGGACACGGAGCGCGGATGCACTGGACCTGGACGAGCTCGCAAGTGGTCCCGGCTGCGCAGCGGACGGTGTCGCACGAGGGGAGCGGAATGCACTGCGCGCTGCCGCTGATGTCGTCGCAGTAGGTGCCCGTCGGGCACGAAGTCGCGGCGCAGCTCGCCCCAGAGGCCCCAGCGTCGACCGGGCAGGCGATGGCGGGGCAGAGGCCGCCCTTGGCGCCGCAGATGCCGCAGCTCGGGCTGCAACAAGTCTCGTCCGCGCCGCACGTGTTGGTACCGCACGGCGTGCGGGCGCCGGCGTCCTCGGCGTCGTTGGGGATGCAGCTCGGTCCGTTGGCGGTGACCACGCAATGCTTACCGCGAATGCACGCCAGGTTACAGACGTGCGGACCAGAGGAGCTCCCGGCGTCGCTGGCGGCCTCATCTGGAACGCAGCTCGGGCCACCCGACGCCGCTACGCAGTGCGTGCCTTGGATGCACGCCAAGTTACAAACTCCGGGCGCCGGCGAGGTCCCCGCGTCGCTCACGGCCTCATCATCGGGCACGCAGCTCGGGCCTTGGTTGGTGACGGCGCAATGCGTGCCTTGGATGCAGGCCAAGTTGCAGACGCCCGGGGCCGGCAGCTGTGCATCCGAGCCGTCGCCCTTCCCCGTGGACTGCGAAAGGTCGGCGTCCAGCTCCCCGCTTTGCCCAAACGCCGACCCGGGGCTGCCATGGTCCGGATCCGACTCACAGCCCGCAACCGCGAACATGGCGGCGATCGCCATCCCAAAGCCGAAGCAAAACTTGCGCATGAGGGCCTCCTTGGCTCCGACAGCTGCGTGGCCGAGTGACGCCATTTCCATCGCTTAACCGAGCCGCGTCAAGGTGCGCACATCCCCGTCGCGCGGCGCGCACGGTGGGCCCGGTCACGCGTTGCGCCCGGCGCCTACCCAGGGCACGTCGCTCACCTGCGCTCGGTGGTTGGCCAGCCGGGCGAACACGAACAGCGCGTCACTCAGGCGGTTGAGGTAACGCAGCGCTTCCGGGCGCACCGGCTCGTGCTCGGCGAGCGCCACCACGCGCCGCTCGGCCCGGCGGCACACGGTGCGCGCCAGATGCAAGAAGGCCGCGGCGCGGCTGCCTCCGGGCAGCACGAAGGTCTTGAGGGGCGTGAGCTCGCTCTCCGCGCGATCGATGGCCGCTTCGAGCGCGCTCACCTCCGCTTCGTCGAGGAGCGGGATCCCGAGCGCGGCCTTGCTGTCGGGCGCAGTTGCGAGCTCGGCGCCGAGATCGAACAGGCGACTTTGCACCGCGGTAAGGAGAGCACTGACTTGCGCATCGAACGGCTCGCTCAACACCAAGCCGAGGACGCTGTTGAGCTCGTCGAGCTCGCCGTACGCTTCGACTCTGACGCTGGCTTTCGAGGCGCGCGCGCCGCCGAACAAGCCGGTGTCTCCGCGGTCGCCCGTCTTCGTATAGATCTTCATGGCGTGAGCTCCGTGCGGGCTGCAAAGCG
>CAZYWR010000243.1:0-3114 GCA_964651185.1 uncultured Polyangiales bacterium | reverse complement strand
CACGCCGAAGGACAGCTCGTCGCTGCGCCCCGGCGCCTCCGCGATCCAGAAGGGCATCGAAGGCGGCTGCCCGCGCGCGTCTTCGACGCGCAGGATGCCGGGCTCGGCCTTGCGGATGCGGTAGCTGGCATTGCCGAGCTGAAAGACTTCGCCGGCCATGCTCTCGATCGCGAAGTCTTCGTGTACGGTGCCGACCGGCAGGTTCTCCGGCTCGAGCAGCACCTGGTAGTCGAAGGAGTCGGGGATCGCGCCGCCGGAGGTCAAGGCCGTGAGGCGCGCGCCCCGCCGCCCGCGGATGCGTCCATGCACGGCGTCGTGATGTACGAGCGCTGCGCGCCGCCCGCGCCGGGTCGAGAAGCCATCGGCGAGCATGTGCACCACGGCATCGAACTCGGCGCGCGTGAGCGCCCGGTAGGGGAGGGCGCGCGTGAACGCGGCGTAGAGCACGTCGAGCTCGCAGTCCTCCGCGCAGGCCGCGGCGACGATTTGTTGGGCCAGCACGTCGAGCGGCGCCTCGGGGATGCGCACGCGGTCGAGCTCGCCCGCGTGGACTGCGCGGAGGAGCGCGGCGCATTCGACCAGGTCGTCGCGGCTGAGCGGAGCGAGCCGGCCCTTGGGCGTGCTGCGCAGGTTGTGCCCGGAGCGCCCGACCCGCTGTAGGAAGCCCGCGATCGAACGAGGCGAGCCGAGCTGGCATACGAGATCCACGTCGCCGATGTCGATGCCGAGCTCGAGCGAGGCGGTGGCGACCAGCACCTTGAGCTGACCGCGCTTGAGCCGCTGCTCGGCATCGAGGCGCTTTTCGCGCGAGAGCGAGCCATGGTGGGCGCCCACCTGCGTGTCGCCCAGCCGTTCGCTCAAGCAGCGCGCGACCCGCTCCGCCGCGCGCCGCGTATTCACGAACACCAAGGTGGTGCGGTGCATCTCGATCAGCGCCGCGAGCTTGCGATACAGCTCGCTCCACACTTCGTGGCTCATCACCGCCTCGAGCGGCGAGTCGGGCAAGAGGAGCGCAAGGTCGAGCGCGCGGCGGTGGCCGGAGTCGAACACCTGGCAGGGCGTGTCGCGCGCGCCGACCAGAAAGCGCGCGATCTCGTCGATCGGACGCTGTGTGGCGCTCAACCCGATGCGCTGCAGCGCGCGCCCTTGCGCAGCGATCAAGAGCTCGAGCCGTTCCAGGCTGAGCGCGAGGTGCGAGCCGCGCTTGTCGCGCACGAGCGCGTGGATCTCGTCGACGACGACGGTGCGTACGCTCTGCAGCATGCGGCGGCCGCCGGCGCTCGTGAGCAGCACGTAGAGCGACTCCGGCGTGGTGACGACGATATGGGGCGCCTGCTTGCGCGCCGCGGCGCGCGCCTTGGCGTTCGTGTCGCCGGTGCGCACCCACGTGCGGATCGCCGGCGGTGTGAGGCCGAGCGCCGCGAGCTCGCGCGCGACCCCGGCCAACGGCTGCTGCAGGTTGGCCTCGACGTCGTGGCTGAGCGCGCGCAGGGGCGAGACGTAGAGCACGCGCGTCTCGTCGGGCAACCCGCCCTGCGCGAGCCCCTCGCGTACGAGCGCGTCGATGGCGCCGAGAAATGCCGCGAGCGTCTTGCCGGAGCCCGTAGGTGCCGCGATCAAAGCGTGCTCACCGCGCGCGATCGCTGGCCAGGCCTGACGCTGCGGCTCGGTCGGTTCGCCCAGCGTCTGCGCAAACCAGCGAGCGACGGCCGGGTGAAACGACGCGAACGGCATAGCGCGGCAGCGTACCACGGGCGGCGCGCCCATTCAGCGGCGGCGCGTGGTCGAACTTCGCAGCCAGCTCGAGCTAGAGCCCGTAGATGGGGCGCGGCGATGCGCGCGCGTTCACGGTTGCTCGAGCTAGACGAAGGGATTCCCTAACGTGATCGTGTGCTCGCGATCGGCCCCGAGGCTGAGCAGCGTGATCGGGCAGCGCGTCTCGCGCTCCACGCGATCGATGTAGGTGCGCACTGCGCGCGGCAGCTGCTCGACCGTGGAGGCCTGGCTGAGGTCGCCGTCCCAACCGGGCAGGAGCTCGTAGATCGGCTTGACGCGCGCCAGGTCTTCGGCATCGGGAGGGGGCTCGGCGAGCCGTTCGCCATCGAGCTCGTAGGCCACGCACAGCGCGACCTCCTGGAGCCCGCTCAGCACGTCGATCTTCGTCATGGCGAACGCGTCGAGGCCGTTCACGCGCACCGCATAGCGCAGCGCGGGCAAGTCGAGCCAACCACAGCGGCGCGGCCGACCCGTGACCGAGCCGAACTCGTGGCCGGCCGTGCGCAGGGCGTCGCCCGCGGCGCCGAACAGCTCGGTCGGGAACGGGCCTTCGCCGACGCGCGTGGCGTACGCCTTGGTGATGCCGATCACGCGGTCGATCGCGGTCGGGCCGACGCCGGTGCCGGTGGCAGCGCCGCCTGCGACCGTGCTCGAGCTGGTCACGTAAGGATAGGTGCCGTGGTCGACGTCGAGCAGCGTCGCCTGCGCGCCTTCGAACAGCACGTTGCGCTGCGCGCGCACGGCTTCGTAGATCGCGAGCCCGGCATTGCTCACGTACGGGGCGAGCTTGTCGGCGAGCGGCCGGTAACTGCGCTCGATGTCGTCTGCGCTCGGCAGCGGTTCGCTGTAAGCGCGCGCGAGGGGCTCCCAACCTTCGAGGTTCTCTCGGACGCGCTCGCGAAAGCGCTGGGGATGCACAAGGTCGCACACGCGCACGCCGCGGCGCGCGACCTTGTCTTGGTAGACCGGTCCCATGCCGCGTTTGGTCGTGCCGATCGCCTTGGCGGTGCGCTCGCGCAGCGCGTCGAGCGCCATGTGATGCGGCAGCACCACGTGCGCGCGATCGGAGATCAGGAGCCGTTCGGGCGTGAGCCGGCAGGAGTCCCGCAACAGCTCGATCTCCTCGACGAGCACGGCGGGATCGATCGCCATGCCTTGTGCCAGCACGATGCGCGGTGACGGGTGCAGGACGCCCGACGGGATGAGCCGCAAGATCGTCTTCTTGCCGCCGACCACCAAGGTGTGGCCGGCGTTCGCGCCGCCCGCGTAGCGCACCACCATGTCCGCGTGCTGCGTATAGATATCGACGATCTTCCCTTTGCCTTCGTCGCCCCACTG
>CAZYWR010000242.1:0-4127 GCA_964651185.1 uncultured Polyangiales bacterium | reverse complement strand
ATCGGCGCGTGCTCGCGTCCCGGCGCCGCGACATCAAGCTCTCGGCGCGCCTGGTGGCGAGCGTCGGAGAGCCCAGGCGGTTTGGTTGGGACCCCGCGGAGCTCCCGGCATGGCTTTCGGCGCGCGGCTACACGCTGCGCTCGGACGAGTCCGATCTGGACCTCGCGCAGCGCCACTTGCCGGCCAAGTTGCGCCGGCCCTTCGGCCGCCAGGGCCGCCACGTAGCGCTGGCGGAGGTGCGGTGTATTGGCAAGACCCAGAGCTGACCACACCAGGGCGCCAGAGCCCGTACGCACGCGGACACGAGCGCCGCACGCGAACCGACGGTGCGGCGTGTTACGCTGATTTCGATGGCTCGCTCGGAACGCGCTCTGGACGCTCGCATCGCGGACGCCGCTACGGAGCGGGCGATCCGCCTCGCGCACGCGCTGGTTGAAAACGTGGGGCGCGTGCTGCAGGGCAAGCGCGAGGCGGTCGAGCTGGCGGTGACGGCGCTGCTCGCGCGCGGCCACCTGCTGGTGGAAGACGTGCCGGGCGTGGGAAAGACCACACTCGCGCGCGCGCTGGCCTGCTCGCTCGGGGTCGGCTTCACGCGCCTGCAGTTCACCTCGGACCTCATGCCGAGCGACGTGCTGGGCGGCAACGTGCTCGACGCGCAGAGCTCGACCTTTCGCTTTCGGCCGGGGCCGGTGTTCACGCACGTGCTGTTGGCCGACGAGATCAACCGCACCACGCCGCGCACGCAGAGCGCGCTGCTCGAGGCGATGGACGAGCAGCGCGTGTCGATCGACGGCCAGACGCACGCGCTCGAGCAGCCCTTCTTCGTGGTGGCGACGCAGAACCCGGAGGAGTTCTACGGCACCTATCCGCTGCCGGAATCGCAGCTCGATCGCTTTCTGCTGCGTATCCACGTCGGCTACCCGGAGCACGACATCGAGCGTCAGATCCTGCGCGCGCGGCGCGGGCGCGATCCGCTCGAGGCCCTGGCTGCGGTGGCGAGCAAAGAGGAGCTGCTCGCGGCGCAGGCGGCGGTCGATGACGTGCACGTCGAGGAAGAAGTGATCGAATACCTCCACGCGGTCGTGCTCGCCACGCGCGCGACCAAGCTGCTCGCGCTCGGCGCGTCCACGCGCGGCGCGCTGGCGCTCGAGCGCGCGGCGCGGGCGCGCGCGTTGGTGGCCGGTCGCAGCTATGCCACCCCCGATGATGTGCAGGCGCTGGCGGTCCATGCGCTCGCCCACCGCGTGCGCGTGGCCGGCCTGCACGACAGCGGCGTCGGCCGCCACGACGCCGAGCGCGTCATCCGCGAGCTCCTGCTCGAGCTGCCCGTCCCGATCTGACGATGGCGCGCGCTCCATCGAACGGCGGGGCTCCCGGCCGCGCCCCGTCTCCTGAGCCGCCGTCACTCGACCCCGAAGAGCGGGTGCCTTGGTATTTGCCGAGAGACCGGCGCTACCGGCGGCGGCTCAAGTTCACGCGCGAGGGCAAGCTGTTCGTGTTCGTGACGTTCGGGCTCGGCTTCGCGGCCGTGAACACGGGCACGAACCTGATGTACCTCGTGTTCGGCTTCATGCTCAGCCTCATCATCTTGAGCGGCGTGCTCAGCGAGCACGTGCTGCGCGAGCTCCAAGTGACGCGCCGGCTTCCGTCGCGGGCGTTTGCGGGCGAGCCGACGCTGATCGAGATCGGCGTCCACAATAAGAAGAAGCGCCTCGTCAGCTACTCGGTCGAGATCAGCGATCAAGCGCTCGGAGCTCTGAACGATCGGCGCTGTTACTTCCTCAAGGTGGCGCCCGGCGCCGAGCAGCGCGCGAGCTATCGGCGCGTGGTCGCGGAGCGCGGCATCTTACGCTTTCGTGGCTTTCGCGTGGGCACGCGCTTCCCGTTCGCGCTGTTCGAGAAGTGGCGCGAGCTGGAGGGTGAGGGCGAGCTCCTGGTCTACCCGGCGCTCTTACCGTGTCCGTTCTCGGAAGGGGCCGCACGCGAACAGGGCGATCAGGCCGGCAGCTCGCGCGGGCGCGGCACCGAGACGCGCGAGCTGCGCGAATATCGCAGCGGCGACGAGCTGCGCGCGATCCACTGGCGGCGCACGGCCGCGGTGGGCAAGCCGGTCGTGCGCGAATTCGAGCGCGAAGCGGCGGCAGTGCTCAGCATCCTGCTCGACAACGGACCTGAGCAGACCCGGTCCGAGCTACGCGTCGGCTTCGAGCGCAACGTCGCGCGCGCCGCGTACGTGGTCGAGCGCGCGCTCGCGCGCGGATACAGCGTGGAGGTCTGTGCGCGCGGCTCGCGCTCGCCGCTGCTCGCCGGCGGAAGCCCGCCCGATGCGCTCTGGCGCTACCTCGCGCTCTTGCCGACCGGCGCCCAAGGGGAGCTCAGCGCGCCCAAGCGCGGCGCCAAGCTCGTCGATCTGCGCGCCAACCGGCCTTCGCAGGCGAGCGCCGCATGAGCTTCGCGCGTCTGCAGAAGATCGTGACTTACCTGCTCGCGGGCCTCGGTCTGGTCTCGCTCTCGTTCGGCGGCGAGGTCCCGTTGATCGCGATCGCGGCGCTCGCGCTGGGCTTCGCAGCGAGCTGGTTCGCCGAGGGTCCGCTGCTCGCGCGACCGGGCTGGAGCAAGGGCATCACGTGGCTGATCGGCCTCGCCTTGATCGCGCAGATCGCGCGCGGCTTTTCGGGCGGAGGCGGCTGGCTCGGCCTGGCCATGGAGTTCTCCGGCCTGCTCACGCTCTCGCGGCTCTGCAACCGGCGCAGCGCAGCCGACTACCAGCAGATCGCGATGCTCGCGTTCATGCAGCTCATCGCCGCGACCGTGCTCACGACGGACCTCGGTTATGCGGGCGTGTTCGTCGCCTTCGCGGTGGTCACACCTTGGGTGCTCACGTTCGCCCACCTGCGGCGCGAGATCGAGCGCAATTACCCCGCCGAGCCCGGCCTCGAAGGCGGCAACGACGTCGCGCGCGTGCTCGCGTCGCGTCGCATCGTAGATCTTTCGTTCTTACTGTGGACGGCGCTCTTGAGCCTGCCCATGTTGGCGATGACCGTCACGCTGTTCGCGCTCTTTCCGCGCATCGGCCTCGGCATGCTCAGCATGGGCGCGAACCACGGCCAGCACGTGTCCGGCTTCGGCAGCGACATCGAGCTCGGCGGCTTCGGCTTGATCCGCGACGATCCGACCGTGGTGGTGCGCGTGAGCAGCGCGCGGCCGCTCTCGCCCCAGCTGGCGCGGCGCGTATTGCGGCTACGCGGAACGTCGTTCGATCACTACGATGGCCGCAAGTGGACGCGCTCGTCGGACGAGGCCGTGAAGATGTCGCCCATCGGCGACTATTACCCGCTCAAGCGCATGCCGCGCGATGACGATCTGACCTTACGCCTTGTGCTCGAGCGACTCGATGAACCAGTCTTGTTCGTTCCGACGGGCGCCGTAGGGTTGCGCGTGCCCGAACGCGGCATGCCCGGTGGACCGCGCGAGCGCCTCCACCTGCAGCGCGGTCTCGGGCTCGATCTGCGCTACAACTCGAACGAAGAGCTCGGCATCGTGTACGACGCGGCGGTCAGCCTCGAGCGCGGCCAGAGCGACGTCCCGGTCGATCGCGAGCTCGACGACGCTCGTTACCTCGAGCTGCCCGCGGGCCACGAGCGCGTGGTCGCGCTCGCGCGCGAGGTCACGCGGGGGATCGAGGAGCCTTACCTCAAGGCCAAGCGGCTCGAGCACTACCTGCGCGGCGAAAAGCGCTACGCGTATTCGCTCGAGCTGCCGGACACGCGCGGTCAGCTGCCGCTCGTGGCCTTCCTGTTCGACGCGCGGCGCGGCCACTGCGAATACTTCTCCTCGGCGCTCGCGATCATGTTGCGCGGCATCGGCATTCCGGCGCGCAACGTGACGGGTTTCGTAGGCGGGGAGTACAACACTTACGGCGGCTACTACGCCCTGCGCCAGGCCGACGCGCACAGCTGGGTCGAGGCGCTCTTACCCGGGCGCGGCTGGGTCCTGCTCGATCCCACGCCCGGCACGCGCGACGCGTTCAATCCGTCTGACCTGTTCCACGACATTCGCGCGCTCGTCGACGCGGCGCGCGCCTACTGGATGACGCGCGTGGTCGGCTACGATCTGCGCGCGCAGCT
>CAZYWR010000241.1:0-5068 GCA_964651185.1 uncultured Polyangiales bacterium | reverse complement strand
CTACGCCTTTCTTTTGGCGCTTGAAGCTCTCCGCCAGGCGCGCGGCCGGATCGAGGTGCGCCCCGGCGTTCTCGCGCTTCGCCACGCGCGCGGGCTCGGGCGGTTGGCTCAAGGCCGCGGTCTCCGCGGCGGCCGCGTTCCCGTCGAGCGGACCCGCCCCGCTCGCTTCGCGCGGCGCATCCGCCTGCACGACGATGTAACGCGGCGGCGCGGCCGCGCTCGATCGACCGAACAGCGCCACCGTCACGCCGAGCGCCGCACCCGCGACCGCCAGGCTCAGCGCCGTCAAAAGGTAACGCCGCGCCTTGTTCACGCGCGGGCCGGCCGGAAGCGAGGCCGCGTGGGGCGTCTGGCTCGCGGTGACGTCGAACGGGCGCTCGCGCCATGAAGCCGGCCGCGGCCGGCCTTCGAGCGCACGCGCTTCGGGGCTCTGGAAGAGCTCCTCGCTCGCGCTGCGCAGGGCGGCCGCCAGCTCGCGCGCGTCGGCGAAGCGTTGGTCCGGCTTCTTGTGCATCGCGCGCGCGATCACTTCGGAGAGCGCAGGCGGGATCCCCACCACGCGCTCGGCCAGCGGCTCGGCCTCCTTGGTCACGATCATGACCATCAGATCGCCGGGATTCTCCGAGTAGAACGGCATCTCGCCGCTGATCAGCTCGTAGAGCACGACGCCCATGCTGTAGAGGTCGGTGCGCTTGTCGATGAACTTGACGCCGCGCGCCTGCTCCGGGGACATGTACGCGGGCGTGCCGACCACGTGACCCTGCGTGGTGGTGACGCGCGCCGCGCCGCGCTCGTCGGTGAGCTTGGAGATGCCGAAGTCGAGGATCCTGGGGTGCACGCCGCTGCGCGTGCGCACGAGGAAGATGTTTTCGGGCTTCAGATCGCGGTGCACCACGCCTGCGTCGTGCGCGGCGGCGAGGCCTTCGAGCACCTGCTCCGCGAGCTCCACGATCCAGGTGAACGAGAGCCGCTCGCCGCGGCCGAGCACGTCGGCCAGACTCTCGCCCTCGAGCAGCTCCATGACGATGAACGGGATGGTGCCGGCGTGCGTCCCGAAGTCGAGGATCTGCACCACATTGCGGTGCGCGATCGCCGCCGAGATGCGCGCCTCGCGCAAGAAGTTCTGGGTGATCTCTTCGCGCCGGCGCGGATCGCCGATGTCGACCAGCTTCAGCGCCACCGGCCGCTCGAGCAGCGTGTCGCGCGCACGAAAGACATCGCCCATGCCGCCAGAGCCGATCAGCTCTTCGAGGCGATAGCGATTGCCGATGAGCTCGCCGGTCGCGATGGTCACGTCGCGCTACGACTATATCTCGGTCAGCGCAGCCGCCGTACGTAGTAGTGCACGCCTGCGCTCGGATGGACAGCGCGGATCCATACGCTCTTTTGTGCGCTCAACGGAACCTGCGCGCGAAAGCGACCTTTGGCGTCGAGCGGCAAAGGTGCTCCGTTGGCGGAGACCTGAGAGCGAAGTAAGGCGACTCCCGACACCAGCGTATGATCTCCGCTCGCGCTCGCGCCTTCGATCGGCTCGGACAGCGAGAGCGAGCGCGCGGTGTTGTCGAACTCGATATGCAGCGCGCCTTGGGGGCTCTGCTGGCCGTTGTCGCTCGTGAACCAGAACTCGTAGCTGCCCTCGGCGAGCTCGCCCGGCGGGAGCTCGCGTAGCGGGCGCGCGCCCTTGTAGCTGCGCTTGCGCGAACCTCGCTGCACGATCAACGAATACGAGCTGGCCGGGCGCGCATCGCTCCAGCGCAGGGTGACCACCGGCAGCAAGTTCTGGTAGCGCAGCGTGTAGCGCCGCCCGTCCGCCTCGATCGCGCCGTGGTGCGCGCTGTTCGGGCGCTCCCGCGTCGCGGCGGCGCGGGCGGCGCCTCGGGTGTCGCGCGCACGCCGAGCTTTTGCCCGGCCACGAGCTCGCTCTGCGCGCCGCCTTGGTCGATCGCCACAGGCCCGACCAGCACGTCGAACGAGAGGTCGCGGCCGCTCGCCACCACGCGCACGCGATGGGCGCCGGCGCGCGCGAGCCGCAGCACCACGCCATCGGCGCCCGCCGCGTCCGGCATGACCCGGCCATCGAGCTCGGTCTCGAGCGCGTCCTCGCAGCCCGGCCGGGGCCAGCTCAGCGTCAGCGGCAACGACGGCGCGTGCACGACCATCGGCTCGAAGCTCGGTAGACTCACGTCGACCGCGCGCGCTTCGGGCTCGCGCGCTGCGGCGGGCGGACTCGGCGGCGCGGGCGGCGCCTCGGGTGTCGCGCGCACGCCGAGCTTTTGCCCGGCCACGAGCTCGCTCTGCGCGCCGCCTTGGTCGATCGCCACATGCCCGACCAGCACGTCGAACGAGAGGTCGCGGCCGCTCGCCACCACGCGCACGCTCGAGCCCTGCTTCACGCGCGCGAGCCCCTGGGCGGTGTGCACGTCGAGCTCGAGCTTGCCCGAATCTACGCGCACCACGCCTTCTTCGATGGCGATGCGCCGGCCGGCACCGCGCGGATCGCGATCGAGGAAACGCAGCACCGTGTTGGCCTCGACCAGCGCGATGCCGTCGGGCGTGAGCGCGAGCTCGGCGCTGCCCGAGGGACCGGTGCGCAGTCCATCACCCACGCGGAACCGATCGCCCTCGCCCGCGCCGCGCCAGCGTCCGACCGCGCGAGCGTCGTCGCGCTGGACTTCGCCGCGCTGCTTCGCGAGCTCGGCCAGATAAGGCTCTCCGCACAGCTGTCCCGAGCAGGCGAGCCACAGCACCGAGAGCCACGGCCAAAGGCGCCTCACTTTGGCGCTCTCCTCAGGTCCACGACCAAGATCGTCACGCCGAGCCGCTCTACGTGCGCATCGCGTTGCTGCGGCTCGTAGCCCGGGGCGCGGATCTCGAGCCGATAGGGTCCGGGCGGCACATCGATGACGAAATCGCCCTCGGAATCCGTGTCGACCGCGATCCCGAGCGGCTCGACGATCACCTGCGCGCGCACGGGCTTGCCGCCGCGCAGGCTGCGCACTTTGCCCTTGATCTCGCCCTCAGGCAGATCGCGCTCCAGCGTGACGGTCTCCCTGCTCGGGCCGGACGGGGGAGCGAGCTCGACTGTCCGCGGCAGGAAGCCGTCCTTCTCGACGCGAAGATAGCGCGCCTCACCGGGCGCGAGCGTGAGCTGGGCGAGCCCCGCGTCGTCGGTCTCGACGCGCTGCTCGCGCCCGGGTTCGCGCGCGTCGAGAGCGTGCGTGCGTGCGGGCTCAGGTTCGCCTTGTACGGGGGCGGCGTCGTGCTCGTGCGCGTCGAGATCTGGCGCCGCTCGCCCCACGCCGGCAGCTCGCTCGGGCTCCGTCGCGAGCGAGACGCGCGCACCCGCGAGCGGCGCGCCCGCGGGATCGACCACGCGCAGCTCGAGCAGCGCAGGCGCCGGCTCTTCCGGGGGCTCGGGCCGCGGCCTCGGGGGCGCCTTCGGCGGGGGTGGACGGCGCGGATCCAACGCGACGCCCAGGGTGGCCGCCAGCCACAGGCGCGGCTCGATGCGTACCCCGCGATCGAGGGCAGGACGCGCGCTCGGGCTGACCCCGAGCTCTAGGCCGGGCAGGCATCGCTTGCCGAGCTGCGTCTGCGCCGCGAGGCGCAGCCGCATGGGCGAGCGGATCGCCGCCGGCGCGGAGCTGCCGAGCGCGACGTCCCAACTCCATTCCAAGCTGGTCAGCACCGGCCCGAGCGGATGCGCGAACAGCGCGCCGAGCAGCGCCTGGTCGTAGCGTGAGATCGCGGCCGCCAGGCGATCGCCGGGGCTCAAGCTCGCCGGCGCGCGCACCGTCTCAGTGCTGCGGTCGAAGCGGTAGCCGAGCGCGAGCGAGAGCTCGGAACGCCCGTCGAACAAGAGGTACGTCCCGAGCAGGCCGAGCTCGGGGCTGGCCGCGCGCAGCCCGCGCGAGGCCGTGCTCGCGGGTGGGAAACGAACGCGTGTGTTCGCCGCCAACCACAGCGCGCGCGTGAGCGCGAGGGCGTGGCGCGTACCGATCGCGGACGCAAAGGCGCCGCCTTGATCTTTGCCGCTCACATCGCTGCGATGCGCGTCGTAACGAGCCTCGAGCTCGAGGGCCAGCTGGAGCGCCGCCCACGGCGCGTAGCCGACCCCCAGCTCCGAGAACGCGCGTTCGTGCCGATCGCTGCCGTCGATCACACCTTCCGTGTGCGCGTAGCCCAGGCCGAGGACGGCGCGCGGCGTCGAGCTCGGCGGCGCGGCGGAGCCCACGTAGCGACCGCCGCGCAGCCCGTTCACTTCCCACGGTTGGGCTAGGGCGCGCGACGGGGCACACAAGAGGGCGCACAGCGCTCCCAGCCCGGCGACGATCGTGACGGTAGGCGCGCGCAGCGCTTGCCTCATCCGGTGCAGGATCTTGGCATCTCGCGCGGGTTGTTGAGCAAGAGAACAGGCGCGGGCGTCTCATTCGTGTGCGGCGCGAGCGCTGGCGTCAAGCGAGCTTGCGGCGCGTGAGGGAGGGCCGCTTGAAAGGTGGCGCACTGTAGGCAACCATCGGGCTCGTTCCGCGCGTGCGGCGTCCGCACGCAGCGCGAGGGGGGCCATGCACATCGAAGCGAGCGATCTCGTCCTGGAGCGCATTTACCAATGGGAAAGACAGCGCCCGAACGAGATCTACATGACCCAGCCCGTGGCCGGCGGGGCGCTGCGCACCTACTCCTGGGCGCAGACCCTCGACGAGGCGCGGCGCATGGCAGCGTACCTGCAGTCGTTCGGCTTTCCCCCCGGCTCCAAGATCGCGTTGCTGTCGAAGAACTGCGCTCATTTCGTGCTCGCAGAGCTGGCGATCTGGATGGCCGGTTACGCCTCGGTCGCGCTCTACCCGACGCTGCAGCCCGCGACCGTGCGCTACATCCTCGAACACAGCGAGTCGCGGCTGCTGTTCGTGGGCAAGCTCGACGATTGGGACAGCATGAAGGCGGGCGTGCCCGAGCCGCTGCCGCGCGTCGCCTTCCCGCTCAGTCCGTCCAACGACTACCCGGCTTGGGATGCGCTCGTGAAAATCACGCCGCCCATCGCCGGTGAGCCGCGCCGCGCGCTGGACGA
>CAZYWR010000240.1:0-1890 GCA_964651185.1 uncultured Polyangiales bacterium | reverse complement strand
CCGTCCGCGCCCGCGGGTCGGCAGCTCGCTTCGGGCAGGCCGCTGCGCCCTCCACGCGGGCGCGCACAACTCCTCGAAGTCGTCGCCGCCGATCACGGCGACTTGTTTGCGGTCGGCGGCCCGGCTCTCTTTGGCGAGATGTCGCCGCGTTCCTCGCCAGCTTTGGGTAACCGGATCGCCGCGAGCTGCGTCGGAAGTCAGCCTCTTTTTGGACTCGACGCATGCGCGCCGAGGTTGCCGTAGCGGTGGTACTCGATCGACACGCTCTGCTCGCGCAGGTAGTGCAAGAGCTCGAACCGTCCGAGCGACAGCACGGGCTCGTCGGCGATATGGATGCCGCACGCGGCGTTCAGCTCATCGAGCACGGGCGAGCGCGCGCCCAACAGCCGCAACCGTGACGGCGCTCTGACGTCTGCTTCGCGTGCCCGCTCGAGCATACGGAGGACCAACGCCTCGGCCGTTTCCACGTGAAGCGCGTGCGCGAGCAAGCTCGCGTCTTGGAGCCGCTCGGCCCGAGGATGCATCGACACGACCAGGCGCGCGCGCGCGAGCTCGGCGGCCAGACAGCTCGAGGCGACGTCGACCGCGCTCGCGTGCACCTCCACGCGCAAGAGGACGCGCTCGCAGGGCCGATAACGAAAGCCGTTGAACTGTCCGAGCACGGCGGCCGGATCATGCTCGCGCGCGAAGTGCTCGATGGACGCCTGTGCGTAGTCGCGCGCGCGCGCGTAGAGCAGCGCGGCCTCTTCGGGTTCGAGCCGTCGAGCGAACACGGCCACGCGCGCCTCGAACGCGGGCGCAAGCGGGCGCGCGCCGGCGCGCCGATCGGCGCGCTCGCGCACCCGGCACAGCTGCAGCACGTAGTTCGGGCCGCCCGCCTTGGCGCCCGGCCCGAACCCGGACTTGCCCATGCCGCCGAACGGCTGACGCTCCACGATCGCGCCGGTGATCGTGCGATTCACGTACAGGTTGCCGGCGCGCATGTGCTCGACGAAGTAGGCTTGCTCGCGTTCATCGAGGCTGGCCAGGCCGGCGGTCAAGCCGTAGCCGGTCGCGTTCGCGAGCTCGACCGCGTGCGCCAGCGAGTCCGCCCGCATGACGCCCAGCACCGGCCCGAACAGCTCCGTCTGATGCGTGAAGCTGTCGCGCGTGACCCCGAGCTTCACGCCTGGGTGCACGAGCTGCGGGTTTTCGCGATCGATGCGCGGTTCGACCAGCCAGCTCTCGCCGGGCTCGAGCGCCGTGAGCGCGCGCGCGAGCGGCCCCTCGGGCGGACGGATCAAGGGCGTCACGAAGCTGCGCGAATCCCAGGCCGATCCGACGGACAAGCTCTGCACGGCGTCGCGCAGCGTCGCGCGGAACGAAGGGTCGTCGTAGACCTCTGCTTCGCAGATCAGCAGGCTCGCGGCGCTGCACTTCTGGCCGGCGTGGCCAAACGCCGACTGCACCACGTCGCGGATCGCCAGCTCGCGATCGCTCATGGCCGTGACGATGTAGGCGTTCTTGCCGCCGGTCTCGGCCAAGAGTCGGAGACCCGGGCGCAGGCGCTGAAAGAGCCGCGCGGTGCCGGTGGCGCCGGTGAGGATGACGCTGTCCACGCGCGGATCGCGCACCAATGCGCTCGCCACGTCTTCTCGGCAGAGCAAGAGCTGCAGCGCTTCGCGCGGAACGCCCGCCTCGTAGAGCAGCGCCGCGAGCTTCGCGCCCACGAGGGCGGTCTCGAGCGCCGGCTTGAACAGCACACGACAGCCGGCCATCACGGCCGCGAACACGCCGCCCGTCGGGATCGCCAGCGGGAAGTTCCAAGGCGGCGTCACCAGCACCACGCCGCGCGCGGTGAGCTCGACCGGCTGTTCGCGCGCGAGCCGGAGCAGGCTCGTCCGGTAGTAC
>CAZYWR010000239.1:0-3372 GCA_964651185.1 uncultured Polyangiales bacterium | reverse complement strand
CGCGAGCACCGCGGCCAGCACCACGAACGAGATACCGCCCGTTGGGTGGGGGCTCCGGGGTTCGCCGCAGGCGCGCGCGCTGGGCGCGTCCTGCGCAGGTGTGTCGGAAGTGCGGACGTCCGCTGCGCGCCGTTCGGACGAATCGGCCACGCGCGTGATCGTGCAGAACGCGTGCCGTCCCGTGCAGCCACTTGTTCTGAAGGCGACGTGGAAGCGACGAGGCGGCCGAAGCGCCCCGCGCGAGGAGAAGCGCTACGGCGGCCGGAGAGGAGGCGGAGAGGAGGCTCGCGATTCCCGCGGCGCGTCCTCCCGCGAACAGGAATGGCGGTTGCAGCGGAGCTAGCACCGAACGGGAGGAGTCCACGCATGCTCACGTCGCTGCTCTGCGGGCGCTCGGCACCGCGCGTTGCGCGCCGGTCGCACACGCCCCCCACCCCCTCGCCTCGCGCCCCGTCGAAACGGGCGCTGCTCTCGCTGTCCTTGCTCGTCGGGCTCGCACCCGCCTGCCAGCGCGCCGAACGCACAGAATCGAGACCGACGCCGTCGCTCCGCGATGAGCCCAAGACGCAGCCGGATAACCCGCAGATGGCGACGGGCGGCGTCACCCGGCGCACGCCTGCGCCCGGCGAAGCGCGCGCGCTCTCGGACGGCTTCGCGGCCGCCGCCGCCGCGATCCGCCCATCCGTGGTGCGCATCGACGTCGACATCGCGCGCCCGACCGCGTATTCCGCGCGCGGCGATGGACAGGGCGCGCCGGATCCCGATCTCCCCGACTTCTTGCGGCGCTTCTTTCAGTTCGAGCAGGGCCTACCCATGCCTGGAGCGCCCGAAGCCCAGCACGGCACCGGGTCGGGCTTCATTCTCGCCCAGCCACCTGGCCACGTCCTGACCAACAGCCACGTCATCCACGGCGCCACACGCGTCACGATCGTGACCAGCGACAGCAAACGCTTTCAAGCGGAGGTCGTGGGCGACGATCCCGAGACCGACGTGGGCGTCGTGCGCTTCGAGCACGCGCCCGACGGCTTGGTGGCGGCGCGGCTCGGCGACTCGGGGCACCTCAAGGTCGGTGAATGGGCGCTCGCCGTCGGCAGTCCGCTCGGACTCGATCAGACCGTGACTGCAGGCATCGTGAGCGGGCTCGGTAAGACCGGAGGTAAGATGCGGTTGTCGGGCGAGCGCGTGCGTCAGTACATCCAGACCGACGCGCTGATCAATCCCGGCAACTCCGGCGGTCCGCTGCTCAACCTCGACGGAGAAGTGATCGGCGTGAACACGCTGATCAACGTGGGACCGGGCGGCAGTTACGGCTTCGCTATCCCGATCAATCAGGCCAAGCAGGTGGCGCAGACGCTCGCGAAGGAAGGTCGCGTCCGCTACCCTTACATCGGCGTGATGGTCGGCGACGTGCAGGAGATGCCGGAAGACGTCCGCAGCAACCTGCCGAAGGGCTCGCCTGAAAAGGGCGCGTTCGTCAGCGAAGTGGCCCCAGGCGGGCCCGCGGCGCACGCCGGGCTCGCAGCGGGCGACATCATCGTCAAGCTCGACGGACATACGGTCGAGAGCTCGGGCGAGCTGATCGAGCAAGTCTCGGCGCACAAGATCGGGGACAAGGTAGCGCTCGAGTACGTGCGCAACGGCGAGGCGAAGCGCGCGGACATCAAGATCGGCGAGCTGCCCAATCAGCGCGCACAAGCGGACGAAGGTCGGATCGGTCTGACATTGCAGACGCTGACGGACACGCTCGCCGACGCGCTCGGCGTGGAGCGCGGCACGCGCGGCGCTGCGGTCGTGGAGGTGCGAAGCGGGAGCCCAGCAGAACGCGCGGGCCTGCAGCCCGGCGACGTGATCGTGCAAGTCGATCGGCAGGGCGTGAAGTCCGCCGAAGACGTGGCGGAGCGGCTCGAGCAGAACAGTGACAAGCCGCACCTTTTGCGCGTGCTGGGGCCTCACGGCGCGCGCTTCGTCACCCTGCGCCCGAACCCATAGCGAACCGGCTCGCAAGTTGCCTACTCGATCCCGCGACGGTTCCCGGCAAGAGCGGGCGTCCTTGGTTCGCCCTGCGTATCGCTCGGGGGCAGGAGGCAAAGATGAAGAGTATCGTGGCCTATGCCGCGTGCGCGGCGATGCTGATCGGTTGCGCACACGGCAGCAACGGTGGACGCGCCGCGACGGCGCAAGAAGATCGCCAAGACGTCTCATTGGCGCGGGTTTGCCAGAGCGAAAAGGGTGCGCCCGTCGGAATCCGCTATGAAGACGCCGCGGGCGGCGCAGCGGTGCTGTTCACCACGCCCGGCGACCCGACCCCGCTGCGCGAGCAAGCCGAAGCGCTCGCGCGCGCACGCAACCACTATGAAAACGAACTCGAGCTCCAAGACCAATCCGAGCTGCGCTTGCCGCACACGGCAGCGG
This sequence comes from uncultured Polyangiales bacterium, assembly GCA_964651185.1. Classification (GTDB taxonomy): domain Bacteria; phylum Myxococcota_A; class Polyangia; order Polyangiales; family DASUME01; genus DASUME01. The sequence goes on along the minus strand of CAZYWR010000239.1, from coordinate 960 downwards.
TGCAAGCGGTCGAGCATGGGGCCAAGCTGACGTTGGTCCCGCGCCGGCCCATGGACCTCGATGGCCTGCGCCGGCACGTGCAGCAGGACGTCACGCAGCTCCAGACCCATGGCTGTACGGGCGGCGCGCGCGCCCTTTGAGGGAGCACGTTTGCGCGGGCATCGCGCGAGACGCGCAGCGCTTGCGCGCGCCCCGGAACACGGCCCTCCACAGGGTCGTGCGGCGTGGGGACTCGCACGAGCGGCTCCGCCTGAGCCGGCCATCCCCGCCCTCCTCGCAGCTGAGCGCCGCGGCGCTTGGCGTCCCGGGCAGCCTTGCGCTGGGTACATGCGTGGCTATGGTGCGCTCAGCGCGTGGCACAGGGCCCGCGGAAAGCATGAAGGGGACGATACGGTTTCGACGGGGGCTGTGAAGTGTTGGTGGCGTGTCTGTCGGCTCGAGACGACGTAAATACCTCGAGAAACGTAATTGCGAACGACAACGCATACGCTCTCGCGGCCTAATTAAGCCAAAGGAGCCGTCGAAACGCTGAGCCCGTCGGTGCTCACGTGGAGGCGTCATGGAACTGACTAGCGGTCGCGAGCTCGACTCGGCGTGATCGCGAAATAAAGAGTCGATAGCGGTGACGCGAGCCTGTCCATGGGCGCTGCCCACCGCGAATCAAGTACACGGACTACGCACGTAGAGGCCAACACAGATCACTTCCGGACCCGGGTTCGACTCCCGGCGTCTCCACTATTTTCCAGCCCGCGTAAGCACTCGTCATTCAGACGGAACGCGAGCAAACACAGCGAGTTGCCAGTCTGCGGACGAGGCCTCTCGTCTGTCCCCGTCTGCGCGAATCTGCTCGCGCCGTGCCACACCCATGCCACACGCGAGCGCTTTACCGAGCGCGGTGCGCAGGAGGGCGCGATGAACGTCGAACTACCGGCCGGCCTCGCTTTGGGAGCCCGTGACGCG
>CAZYWR010000238.1:0-13071 GCA_964651185.1 uncultured Polyangiales bacterium | reverse complement strand
TAGCTGGCTCGCTGCGCTCGCGGGCGAGATGTCTTGACCCGCGTTCTCCAACAAAGCGAGCACGTCGGACGGCGGCGTCTGACTCGCGCTCCACGCGACCAGCGGCTCCGGAAGGTTCGGCGCGCGCTCGGGAAAGCGCTGATAGATGGAGTATCCCGTCCCGTAGTGCGTACGCTCGTACGCCAAGATCAGCGAGTGCAGAAAGGGCATGGCGATCCAACTCAGGTCCGCACCCTTCGTCGTCGACCAGGTGTAAGCCAAAGGCGCCGGAAAGGCATCGGCCGGCAGGAAGCTCGAATCCGCGACGGGATGATCCGGGTCCTGCGTGCTCGTCTCGCGCACGACCTGGTCTGCTCCATCGACGACGTAATGCCAAGGGCTGCCGTGCCAGTGGTTCGTACGCACGAACGACAAGATGCCGGGCCCCAAGACATCGAGCGTGACGTTGAAGCTCTCGCTCTCCTGACGCAGGAAGTGGCTGGCATCTGCGCCTTCATTGCCGCCGCTGCGATCGAACGTGCTCGTCATGTATGCGCGCTGGCCGATGCGGATCACGGGCAGCCTGCCGAGATCGCGAAAGGCGGCGTAGCCGACCGGCAGGATGGGCGCAGCGCGCGCGTCGGTCGCAGGAGCGAGCTGCGCATCGGCGGCCGCGTATGCATCTGCAGATCCAGCTCCCGCATCGTCGGCCGCCGCGCGTCCGCTTTCGATCTCCGTGGCGCCGGCCTCTGCAGTCCGCGCCGCGTCCAGCGCGCCGGCATCTGCCGACTGCGCCGCGTCCCCTGCTGCCTCCCGCCCGCCGGCGCAGGCGCCCAGCGAGATCAGAGCCGAGCAGAGCGCGCCAAAGCCAAGGGTTCGCATCGCCGCGAGCATGCCGCCGAGCCAGACGCCTGCCAAGCGCCCACTCAGGGCAGCGCACGGAAGAAGTCGAAGATCGCCTGATTGGCGAAGCACGGCCAGCCGTGATTGGTGTTCGAGTAACTTGGATCGTTGTGATTGCACCAGAGCACCGGCATCTGGCAGCCGTCGAAGCGCACGCAGCCGGGGTCCACACGCGTGCCTCCGCTCATGCAGCCGGCGACATCGTAGGGAGCGGAGCTGCTCGCGCAGTGATCGCTCGTCAGGTACGGCTGCAGATCTTTGCGCCCGTCCGCATCTTGACTGGTCATGGCGCGCTCGCTGTCGTTGCGGCCGTGGATCACGAGCGCCGGGATCGGGCTCCAACTCGGGCAGTACACGGAAGAAGCGACGGGGGCGACCGCTTTGAAGCGATGTTCTCCGCGGCACAGGAGCTGAACGATGAATTGCGCGCCCGAACTGTGGCCGGTCGCGAACACCCGACTCTGGTCGATGCAATAGTGGTCGAACAGGTCCGATATCCAGCCATCGAGGCGGGGGCCATCGCTGTTGAGCGTCCAGCCCGTTCCCGTGCTCTTGGGGAAGACCATCACGTACGCGGCGGCCAGTTCGCTGCCGCGCGTGATCGTATAGAGCTGGTCGATCGGATTGCTGGCGGCGTGAAAGGCGAACACGGCTGGCAAGGGCGTCGCGCCGTCGTAACTCTCCGGGAAGCTATAGATATGATCATTGGCCTCCATGATCAGACCGCCGGCCGGCCGACCGGCTTTGCCGCAACCCGCGCTCGGGACGCTCGCGGCAGGTGCAGTCGATGCGCCATCCGAAGGTGCGTCGCGCGCGGCCGCGGCATCGGAGCCGCCGCGACCTGCCTCACCATCGCGATCTTGGGGCGCTGCGTCTAGGCCGGGCGTGCGCGCCGTGGGGGTGCTCGCGTCGGCGTGCGCGGCGTCCGCATGCGCGCTCGAGGCGTTGCCATCCACGGCGGTCCGCCCCGCATCGGTCGCCTCGACGGACATCGAAGCTGGATGCCCCGCGCCTTCACAAGCGAGGAGCGAGACGGCTGCAGCGCTGATCACACCCCAGCATTTCATCTCACTGGGTCATCTCATGACGCAGCGCGGCCCGTCATCAGGATTGTGCGCGCGCAGCGCCGCAGCGGCCGCGACCGGCGCGGTCGTGGCGGAGCTTACAGATGCATCTTACGGTGCCGTGCGGCTTACGCCGTCACGCGCGCGACGCCCCGGGTCAAGAAGCCGATGAACTTCGGCGGACCCTGCACGTAATGTTGCTCGACGTCCTCGAATTCGAAGCCCGCCTCCAAGACGAGCCGGCGGATGTCGCGGTTCATGTTGCACCCGCCACACATGACGTTCTGAAGCTTGTTCAAGCGGTGCTGCCAGCGCTGAACCTTCGGGTCCGTGGAGAGCCCGTGCTCCGCGAAGAAGAGTTTTCCTCCGGGCTTCAGCACCCGCCGCATGTGCCGTAGCGCCGCCGCGGGGTCAGGGATCGAGCATAAGGTGAAGGTCGATACCACGCAGTCGAAGGTATGATCCGGCGCGCTGATCTCTTCGCCCGCGACCGGCAGATACTCGACGGGAAAGGGCGCTGCCTCGATGCGCTTCTTGGCGAGCTTCATGCTCTCGAGCGAAGGGTCGATCGCCACGAGCTGACGCACTCCCTCGGGATACCAGGGCAAGTTCAGCCCCGAACCGAACCCCACCTCCAGCACGGACCCGCTCACGCCCATCAGGACTTTCTTCCGCTCTTCCGTGATGGGCTTGTCGCGCATCATGAGATCCAACAGTCGCGGCAACACCCATTTGTCGTAGAAACCCATCGGAAACCTCGTTCGTTGGCGCGTCGGCGTGAGACTAGCGCCACCGGCGTGATCCCGTCATGAGGTGTTTGCCTCATTTTCGTGACGCGCGCGCTCGAGGTCGACGCGTGTTCAGGGCGCCCGTGCTGCGGGCGCCCGCGAGGCTCAGTTGTAGGTCGGTAAGAAGGAGTATCGTGCGGCGTAGTCGAGCTGCTGGGTGGCGAAGTCGTCGGCGTATTCGATGCGCACGTCGGTGATCTGGCCGTTTTCTTCGAGCGGCCGCAGCTCGGGTTGCAAAAAGCCTGCGTAAGGCGGGAGCTGCAGCACCTCGTAGCGCGCGCGCACCTCGCGGTGCAGGGCAGGGTCGAGCTCGACCCCGAAAGTCTCGACCAGCGTGCGTCCAGCCACGAAATCGCCTTCGCTCTTGATGCGCTGGATCTCGCGCACGAACCGGCCGAACAGCTTGCGCAGCTTCACGTAGTCGCGCACCGCGAAGTAGGTCTTGCCGCCGCGCTCGATGCGCTCGATCACCTCGTCGTTGGCGCCCTCCGCGAGCGCCCACTTCACGATCAGCTGGCGATTGCGCATGTGCGCCTCCTCGAGCTTTTCTCCGAGCGGCACGCGCGCGAGCTGCACGAGCAGCGCGCGCCGGATGTAGGCGTCGTAGGCGGCGCGCCCGACCTCGAGCGAAGGTGCGAGCCTCAACTCGACCAGCTTGGGATCGAGCAGGTAGTAGAGCGCGACCAGGTCGGCGCGCGCCTCCTCGAGCGTGCCCGCGTAGCTCTGGAGCGTTTCGTTTTCAGAAGCCACACCCGGCGCGAGCTGCCCCGATGCGTGCCCGATCACCTCGTGCATGTCGACGAAGAGCGCCTCGGCCAACCCGCCGTAGCTCTTCGCCCGCGTGATCTCGCGCGTGCTGGCCGCGAACTCCTCGAGCACGCCGCTGTCGCGCGCCTCCGCGTCGTAGGCGGCGAGGATGTTGCCGAGCGTGACGGACTTCGAGCCGTGTTTTTGGCGGATCCAGCTCGAATTCGGCAAGTTCACGCCGATCGACATGGCCGGCGCCGCGTCGCCCGTGGCGAGCACGGCCTGGATCACGCGCGCGCTCACGCCCACCACGTTCTTTTTCTTGTAGGCGTCGGGAATCGGCGAGTGGTCCTCGAACCACTGCGCCGCCTTGCTGAGCGCGCGGATGCGCGCGGTCGCGTCCGGATCTTCGAGCTCGACCAGGGCTTCGTACGTCGCGCGCAGATCCAGCGGATCGCCGTACGTCTCGATGAAGCCGTGGATGACATCGATCTTCGCGTCGGTGTCGGCGAGCCAAGCGATGCTGTACGCGTCCCAGGTGCGCAGGTCGCCGGTGCGGTAGTACTCGATCAACCGTTCGAGCGCGGCGCGCTGGGCCGGCGTCTCGGCCACGTCGAGCGCTTTTTCCAGCCAGCGCACGCATTCTGCGAGCGCCGCGCCGTACATGCCGCCCACCTTCCACACGCGCTCTTCGATCGCGCCCTCGCGCTTGACGAGCTGCGAATTCAGCCCGTACGAGGGCGGCGTCGGATCGCCCGCTTTCTGCTGCTGGCGCGTATAGCGTAAGACCTCTTCCTTACTCAAGTTCACGTAGAAGTGCGCGGCGCTGTCGCGCACCGGATCGGCGCCGGGGTCTTTGTTCACGCCTTTCTCGTCGAGCTTGGGATCGAAGATCACGGGCGTGAGCTTGTGGATCAGGCGCTCCGGCGCCTCGCCTGGCGCGAGCGGAAGCAGCGCCGGATCGATCGCGCGCACCAGCGCGGCGAACTCGGCGGGCGTGAGGCCCTCCGGAACGAACTTCTTCGTCGAGTAATGGTGATGAATGCCGTTCGAGAACCAAACGCGCTTCGTGTACGTGAGCAAGCCGGCGAACGCGGGCGTGGTGCGATCGCCCTTGTAGTGCTTGACGATCGCCTCGAGCGTGCGCCGGATGGCGAGGTTGTGCTCGTACTTCTGGTCGTACGTGATGTCGCGCCCGCTGAGCGCGGCCTCCTGCAGGTAGTAGAGGAGCAGCTTCTGCCGCAAGGGGAGCTGGTCGAAACCCGTCACGCGGTAGCGCAAAATGCGTAGGTCCGCGAAGCTCTCCGCGCGCACCGGGAGCCCGTCGCTGACCGACGCGCTCTTCACGGAGAGCGGCTTGAGCACGGGCGGCGGCAGGGGCGCTTCGCCCGGCTCGCGCCGCTTGCACGCGCTCAGCCCAGCCAGCGCACACACCGCGAGCACCAGGCAGGTTCCGGAGCCAAAGCGCGCGATCACGGGGCCGATGGTAGGCGCCAGCTGGAGGGTGTCAACATCGGGCTTGCGCGCTCATGGGGCGCACAGCCCGGCGTCGCTGGCGCTCCCCGCCGTGCACGCGTTGCCGCTCTGGCAGCCGAGCAGGCTGGTGGCGCAGGCATTGTCGCACCCGTCGCACTGCACCGTGTTGCCGTCGTCGCAGGCCTCGCCGACCTGCATCTCGCGCTCGCCGTCGCCGCAGCCCCACACGTCGATCGTGAGTTGATCGAGGAACCAAGCGTCGCCCGCGGCGCTCTGCGCGTAGTGGATGGTGGCGCGCTCGATCGGTGTCGCCGATTGCTGGGAGAACTTCACGCTCTTCGTGGCAGCCGTCGCGGCCGGCGTGAGATCGAACAGCATCGCCCCGCCCGCACCCTCGAGCGTCACCCGCAGGCCGCTGAGGTTGTCCAGGTCGAGCGCGTCGAAGTCGAGCTCGTTGACGCCCGGGGAAAACGCGATCACGAGGTCGTCGGGCGCGACCGTCATGCCCGTGACCGCCCCGCCCGCGAGCGCCGCCTGCCCGGTGATGCCCGCGATCACCGTCGTGGTCGGCACGATCAGCGGCGCCTGGCTCGTCAGGCCGCCCGTGGTGATCGCCGCCACGCCGCAAGCCGCGTACAAGTTCGCAGCTACGTCTTTGTACTCACCCGTGAGCGTGCCAGTGATGGGGGTGCCGTCGCAGTTGGTCTCGAAGTCGATCGTCCTCTTGGGCGCGCCGAGCCCGGCGCAGCGCGTGGCCCCGATCCCCGCGCGATAGCCGCTCGGGCAGGTACAGCTGTAAGAGCTCGCGCCCGAGGCGCAGCTGCCGGGCGCGCACGGGTTCGGCATGGGACAGCTCACGGGTGGCGCGACGCAGGCGCCGCTCTCGATCTGGAAATCCGGGTTCGTGCAACGCGGGGCACAACGGCCGCCCACGCAGGTCGCCACGCCGTCGCGAGGCGCGGAGCTCGCGCAGTTCGCATCGGCCGCCGTTCCGTCCACCACCTGATCGCAGTCGTTGTCCTTGCCGTCGCACACTTCGGGCTTGCCGGGCGCGACCGTGGGATCTGCGTCGTCGCAGTCCGTGCCGCCGCAAGAGATCGAGGCGACACCGTCGCCGTCGCCGTCGCGCGTGGTGGCGCAGCGCGAGCACATGCCGGTGTGCTGATCGCACGTCATGCCGGACGAACACGCGATCGAGGTGCCCGACACACAGCCGTTCGCGTTGGCGACCGGGTTGTTGGGATCGCACGCCTCCGTGCCGTTGCAGCCGTTGCCGTCGTCGCACACGATGTTGCTTCCGAGCGTCGCGCAGTTGGGCGGATTGATCTGCGCGTCCTCGTGCGTCTGGCCGCCTCCTGCGTCGCTGCCGCTGCCCGTGTCCCGACCGCTATCCGCGCTCGCGGCATCGGTGCCGGCATCCGCGTTCATGCCCGCGTCGATCCCGGTTCCCGCATCGGGCACTGGACCCCCGGAATCGAGCGACAAGTTAGTCATGACGTTCATCTTGGGCGCGAAAGACTGGCGGCCCTCCGTGTGCGCGATCATTTGGCCGCTGCCGTCGTAGGCGATCGCGTCCAGCGTGACGGAGTACGAGCCGCGATTGTTGGTTGCGGGGTAGACGACGATGTCTACCGGCCAGGTGAGCTCGTTGGCTTGGAAGTCGCGGCTCGTGCTTTTTGCGCCAGACACCGTCACCGTGAGCTTCGCGATCCGATCGACCAGCATCGTGGATGCGTCGATGCGGAACGTGATCTGCGTGCGCGGCTCTGCGTCGCTGCAAGCGCTCACGAGCCCCAAGAGCACGAGGGCGAGGCGAAGCAGGCGGCTCATGGCCGGCTACCCAACGCCGTGAACACGCCGCCGTTTTGCGGCGTGTTGCTGGTGATCGTGACCGGCTTCACGCCGGGCGGAGCCCGAGTCGCAAGCACGCTGGCAGCGACAGCCGCGCCGACCACCACGACGCCGACGGCGGTCCACAGCCAAGGGTTCTTGTACAACGGCGGCTTGCTCGGACGCTCGCCGTGGTCGACGCGCTCTGCGCGGTCGACTGTCTCCTGGACCACGGGCCCGGGCGCAGGCGCTGCTGCCACGGGCTCGGGGAGCGGCACCGGCGCGAGCGTGACGGTCCAGGTCTCGCTCTCCCGCCCGCGCACGGTCAAGCTGCGCGTCTCAGGCACGTAGCCCGGCGCCTGGAAGGTCAGCGTGTGATCGCCCATCTCGAGCAGCAGCGGCACGCCCGCCTTGTAGTCCACGTGATGGCCGTCGAGCAGCACCTCGGTCGTGGCCGGCTCCACGCTGAGGCTCAGCTTGCCGACGAAGCGCCGCGCGCGCGAGAGGAGCCGCTCGGTCTCAGCGCGCAGCGGCCCCTCGAGCGGCTTCACGGTGGACGCCAGCGCCTGCTCGAGGAAGTCCACGCTCTCGACGTATTGACGCAGCTCGAACGAGGTCATCCCTAGCCCGCGCAGGGTGCGCGCGTTCGGGTACAGGCGGTGGGCCTCCTCGAACAGCGCGCGCGCCTCCGGGAAGTTCTTGGCCTGATACTCCGAGAGCGCCTCGCGCACGGTCTCGCGATAACCGGGCGGTTCGGGCTCTCCCTGGGCGCGCGCGGGCGATCCCAAGCTCAAGCTGGACAGCATGAAAGTAAGCGCGAGCGCAAGGCTCCAATGAGACCAGTGCTTGGTCACCGACCACCCCGGAAGAGTTTGCTGAACGGCGTATGTTGGGTGCCTAGGGCGTAAGTTGGTGCGGGGCCCGTGTCAACAGCGCGGGCTCCGCAGCCGCGCTTTCGAATGCGCTCCTGATAGCGCCATAAAAGAGAGTGATCGCACGGCCTTTTGACTTTCTCTCGGCGTATCCACGAGGCCCATGACACACTGCAGCGTAGGATTTTTCTGGAGACCCAGCCCCAAACCGATCAGGCTTGCTCGCGCGCAAGCGCCTGCGGCCAGCGTTAGCTCGCGCGCGAGCGCGTCGCTCGACATGGACGGCGGAGCAGGCGGATTCTGAGGTGATGGTGCAGCAAGCGGAGCTTCTCCCGCAGCCCGGTCAGCTGGTTGGCGGTAAGTATCGGATGGTGCGCGTGCTCGGCCGCGGCGCGATGGGCGCCGTGTACGAGGCGCACCACGCCGCGACCGGCAAGCGCGTGGCGATCAAGTGGCTTCATCCGCACGTGATGCAAAGCCGCTCGGCCGTAGAGCGCCTGGTGCGCGAGGCGCAAGCGGCAGCGCGCGTTCGCCACTCCAACGTGGTCGATGTCTACGACGTCGAGCGCGAGGGCAGCGCGCTGTTTTTGGTCATGGAGTACCTGGAGGGCGAGCCGCTTTCGGCCTTGATCACGCGCGGCGGCGTCCCTCTGCACGAGCTGGTGGGGCTGCTCTTGCAGGCCATGCGCGGGGTCGGCGAAGCGCATCGCCAAGGCATCGTCCATCGCGACATCAAGCCCGATAACATCTTCCTGGCCTACGAGCCCGACCAGCCCCGGCCGGTGGCCAAGGTGCTCGACTTCGGCATCTCCAAGCTGGAGGCGCCCAACGACGCGCTCTCGCTGACCCAAACGGGCAGTACCCTGGGGACGCCGCTTTACATGTCGTACGAGCAGCTCTCGGGCGTGCGCGACATCGACGGCCGTACCGACATCTACTCGTTCGGCGTGATCTTGTACGAGGTGTTGACGGGCCGCTTGCCCTTCGAAGCCGACAACTTCGCCGACCTCGCGGCCAAGGTGATCACCAGCGAACCGGTTCCGCCGCGTCAGCTGCGACCCGATCTGCCGGAGGCGCTCGAGCGCGTCGTGCTGCACGCCATGGCGAAACGCCGTGAGCAGCGTCCGGCCAATATGGCCGCGCTGATCGAGGCGCTCCAGCCCTTTGCGGTGTCGAGCGACGGCCGCGTCTCGCTCTCATCTCCGTCGTTTTCGAGCTCGAATCTCGCGGCCTCGCGCGTGCGCACCTCGCGCTCGGTCTCTTCTGCGCCTCCTTCGTTCCCGCTCTCGTCGGCCCCGCCGCCTGCGTTTCCGCCTCCGGGCCGCGAGAACTGGCAAGCGCTGCTCGAGCAGGAGCGGCGTTCGCAGCGCGAGATGGAGGCGCGCGTCACGGCGCTGGTCTCCGGCACCATGATGGACGACGATCCGCTCTACCCACGGCGCAAGCGGGCACCGAACCGCAACGCCTGGATGGCGATCGGGGCCATGCTCACGGTGGCGGGAGGGATCGCGATCGGGACCACGTTGCGCAGGGATTCGGCGCGCGAAGCAGCCCGCACGCACGCGCCCCCGCCGGCCATGCCTGCGCCGCAACTGCCGAGCCCGGCGCCTGCGCCGCCTGTCGCGCCTGAGCCCGCAGCGCCTGCGGCGGCGCCCGCGGCCGCGGCGGCCGAACAGGTGGCGCCGAGTAGTCCGGGGGCGCCCACCCAGGTCGCACCGCTGGCCGCCGCCCCGGTTCCCGAGGGCGCACACGACGCCGGGTCCCCGCAGGCAGCGCTCCCGCCGTCCGGCACCAAGACGCCAGCTCCCGCACCGGTCAAGCCCGCGCAGCCCGTGCTGGGTCGAGGCACCCGCGCTGCCGCTCCGCCGCGTACCGACCTCGTCTGGCATCCGAGCGGCGAGGAGGTCCTCGAGCCACTTCCTCTCGTGCCGCAGCCAGCGCCGCCTCCGGTCGAGCCTGCCCCGCCGCCGGCGGCTCGCGAGCGAGATCCCAACGCGCCGCCCCCCAACCCGTTCGTCGACGACAGCAACGCTCCGAACGACGACGAGCTCCGCTACCGCGCCGGCAAGCCGCGCGAAGACGAATTCTAGTGATCCGCGCTACCCGTCTGCTCCTGAGGGAGAGGCTTAGGACGCCCGCGCGCTAGAGTCCGGGCGTGCATCGGTGTTGGGCGGTCTTGCTTGTGGTCGGCGCGGTGGCCGTGGCGCGCGCGGATGCGCCACGCTATCGCGCCGTCAACGAGACGGCGTACGGCAAGGCGTTCGTCGCGGAGCGACGAGATGCCACGAGCGTGAGCGCGGCGATCCGCCTTACCCTCGCCGACGCTGCAGGGTACTTCGGGGTGCAGCCGGTGCTCCACCGCGCTTACGAAGACGCGCGCGACCATCGCTCGGGCGGCGCAACTTTCACGATCGACGCCCCAGCCGGAGCGCTCCATGGCTGGATCAGCTGTACGCTCGGCGGACGCGGGGCGCGTGTCGCCGTCGCCGTCATTCGGCGCGATGCCCCCTCGGGGGAGTGGCAGCGGCTGCTGCGGCCGAACGTTTCGTCCGGAACCAGTCCCCGGGCCGCGGCCGCGAGCCACGCGCCGCTGCGGCGCTACGTCTTTCCAGATGGCGTCGCCTCGATCGGACTCGCCCCCGGCTGGACCTCCCCTACGCGCGACGCGATGCAGGGCGCGCGCGTTGTGGGGCCCGAAGGGCAGGTCTTGTCGATCTCGATCTCCCTGCCCGTCCAGCTCCCGCAATCGCCGCTGGCGCGCCAGCCAGGTGCTCTGGTCGCGCCCTTCACCGCGCCCGCCGAGGCCATGCAGCAGCTGGCCCCGCAGCTGAGCCGCCTGAGCGCAGCGCGCGGCGGCCCCGCGAGCGCGTTCGATCACGTCGTCACGGTCGAGCAGCGGCCCGCCTCCCAAGGACGCCAAGCGATGCTGCGCTACGGCGTCACCGAACAGACGCGCGGCGGTGCGAGCACACACCACCTCGCGATGGCGCTGGTAGGCATGCTGCCGACCTCGCAGTTCTCGTGGATGCTCACCGTCACGGAGCTGCGCGCGCCCGACGCGATCTTCGAGCGCGATTTGCCGCTCATGCTGGCGATGGTGAACTCGGTCGAGCTCAACGAAGCGCGCGTCCGCGACAAGTCCCAGCGCCAACTCGCCGCCCAGAATCAGTGGTTTGCGGCGCAGCAGCGCAACTATCGCGCGCAGCAGGCCGCCAACGACGCGCAGCACGCGCGCTACTGGCAGACCCAAGCGCAGAACGCCCAGGCCAACCGCAACTGGGAAGACGGCCAGCTCGCGCAGGCGCGCCGCGACGACAACTTCGATGAGCTGATCCGCGGCTACCGCACGGTCGAGGACACGCAGACAGGCGAGCGCCGCAGCGTGGACTATCTGAATGTCGACAAGATCGTCGACGATCTCCACGAGCGCGACCCGGGCCGCTACCATCAGATTCCGCTGCGCGACGAGAATCACCCGCTGTAAGCGAAGCCGGCCACTTGCTGCAGTTTGTCGCTGGGCTTAGGGAGCCCAAGGTGCGAACGCTGCGCCTTTTCAGCGCGGCCCTTCCGTCCACGGTGCGCGATCGCGAATGGCCGCGAGGAACGCTGCGCCTTCAGCGCGGCCCTTCCGTCCACGGTGCGCGATCGCGAATGGCCGCGAGGAACGCGCGCAGATCCGCATGCAGCGCGGCGCGGTGCACGCGCGCGAGGTCGATCGACTCGTAAGCGTGGGCGACTACGTTGCGAAAGCCCGAGGCAGCGCTCAGCCGGCGCGCGAGCGTTGCGTCGAGCACCTGCGCCGCGCCCAAGCGTGCGAACGCGTCGACGTAGCCCGCGGGGGTCCCTAGCTTGAGCTGCGCGCAAGCACCCAGCGCGATGTCGAGCACGATCTGGGTGGCCTGCCAAAGGTGAAGGATCACCGCGTCGGAGGTATCCGTATTCGGCGCGAGCTCTTCGGCCGTGGCCGGAAGCTTTTGTGCGACGCGGGCCAGGTGCCGCTCCACCGCTGAGGTTCTCTCGGCGAGCACCTCAGAATCGAAGCTCATGGCCCCAGCCCCTCCAGAATGCTTTGATAGCCAGCACGCAACACGGGCGCGGCGTCGCACCAGAAGGACACTGCTTCGAACCAGAACTTCGCGAAGGTTCCCGCTTCGGCCTCGAAGACCACCACCCCGTCCCGCGCGACTCGGTAGCGAATGAGGCCGCCTGCGGAGCTGAGATCCACGAGGTCGACATGGTCCGTGGCCAGCACCGACGCGAGATCCGCGTAGAGCAGCCCGAGGTCGACCCCGGGTGCAGCAACGTAAGCGAGATCCCAATCCGACGCTTCGTGAGCGTCGCCGCGCGCGCGAGAGCCGTGCAGGACGAGCAACTTCAGGCCCGCATGTGCGCGCGCAGCTGCGCGCAATTCGGGCACGACTGAGGTGAGATCGGCGGCCACCGGAGCATGATAGCAGAGGCCCCGCGCCGGCTGAACTTGCGGCCTGACCGGACGTGTTCGCGCGCTTCGCTTACGCGAGCTCGAGCAAGAGGAGCTCCGGCTGCTCGAGGTACGCGATCACCTCGTAAGCGAACGCGGCGCCCACGTGGCCATCGATGATGCGGTGATCGAACGACAGCGAAAGCAGCATCACCTGACCGATCACGATCTGACCATCGCGCACCACCGGACGCTCTTTGACGCGGTGGACGCCGAGGATCCCGACCTCCGGGTAATTGAGCACCGGCGTGGCGAGCAGACCGCCCATGCGTCCGAGCGACGTCACGGTGAACGTGGAGCCCGTGAGCTCACGGCTCGCCAGCTTGCCGTGGCGCGCTCCCTCCGAGAGCTGCTGGATCTCGCGCGCGATCGCCAGCGGCGACTTGCGATCGGCGTCGCGCACGACGGGGACGACCAGCCCCTGCTCGGTCGCAGTCGCAACACCGATGTGATAGTAACGGCGCAGCACGAGCTCGTTCGTCTGCTCGTCGAGCGTGCTGTTCAAGGTCGGGTGCTTCTTGAGCGCGAGCGTGACGGCCTTGACGATGAACGGCAGGTAATGGAGCTTCACGCCCGCGCGCTCCGCGGCCGGCCTGGCGCGTTCGATGAGCGCCTGCAGCGCGCCCACGTCTACCTCTTCCACGAACGTGAAGTGCGCGGCCTTGTGCTTCGACAGCTGCATGCGTTCGGCGATGCGCCGGCGCAGTCCGACGAACGGCGTGCGCTCCTCGAGCGCCGCAGGCCCCTGGCTAGGTTCAGCGGCAAAGTGGCGCAGGTCGTCCCGGGTCACGCGTCCGCCCGGGCCGCGCGGCGGTACCCGCCGCCGATCGCCCCCGCGAGCGCGCGCGAGCGTGCGCGTGGCCGGCGTGGCGGGCGGCGGGTGCACGAAAAAATCGCGCGCGCCGCGGGGCGCATCGGGCGCGCCGCCGCGC
>CAZYWR010000237.1:0-4006 GCA_964651185.1 uncultured Polyangiales bacterium | reverse complement strand
TCTCGAGCACGTCGTCCCAGAGCCGGTTCTGCCCTGGGGGGATGCCCATGTGATTCGGCACCCAATCGAGCAAGAGACCGAGCCCGAGCTCGCGCAGTCGATCGCTGAACGCGGTGAACCCTTCTTCGCCCCCGAGCTCCTCGTTCAGGCGCGTGTGGTCGACCACGTCGTAACCGTGCGCGCTGCCGTGCGCGGCCGCGAGCAGCGGCGAGACGTACACGTCCGTGATGCCGAGGTCCGTCAGATAGTCAGCGATGGCCGCCGCGTCGCGGAAGCGAAAGCCGCCGTGGAGCTGCAGACGATAGGTGGCGTTGAGCTCGTGCACCGAGCCGCCGGCGCGGATCACGCGCGAGGGCGCGCGGAAGAACTTGAGCGAGCGCGAGACGAGCGTGGTGGTCTCTCCAGGTAGACGCCGCTCCTCGGCCTGGTCGTCCGCGGTGTCCACGAGCAGCTGCCAGGGCTCGCGCACGGCCTGCAGCGTGGGAATCGTGAACGGCAGATCGAGCTCGCTGGCGTTGAGCAACAGCAACAGGTTGTCGTCGACCAGCGGCCGGCCGTGCTCGTCGACCTCGTCGATGCCGCGTCCGGCCAGGAACATCGCGAAGCTCTTGGTGTTCGGGTTCTGCCAGTCCGCGACGGACATGGGCTCGCCGTCGTGGCGGAACCAGAGCAGATCCTGCAGGTCGCCGTGGATGCCGCGGCCCTGGAAGAACTTGGAGCGGTGGAGCGCGGGGTGGGTCCGGCGGATGCGCAAGAGGCGCTTCGTGAACTCGATTTGCGCGCGCTGCTCGTCCGCATGCGGCTCGCGCGCGGGATCGCGACCTTCGAGGAAGGCCCAGGAGAACCAGCTGATCTCGTTGTCCTGGCAATAGGCGTTGTTGTTGCCGCGCTGGCTGCGGCCGTACTCGTCGCCCGCGACCAGCATCGGCGTGCCCTGCGACAACAGTAAGGTCGCGAGCAGGTTGCGGCGCTGGCGCCGGCGCAGCGCGTTCACGTCCTCGTCGTCGGTCGGCCCCTCGACGCCGCAATTCCAAGAGCGGTCGTGGTTCGCGCCGTCTTGATTGTTCTCGCCGTTCGCTTCGTTGTGCTTCTCGTTGTAGCTGACCAGATCGTTCAGCGTGAAGCCGTCGTGGGCCGTGATCAGGTTGATGCTGGCCGACGGCCTGCGCCCGCTCGCCTCGTAGAGATCGCTGCTGCCCGTCAGGCGGTAGCCGATTTCGGCGGCGACGCGGCCATCGCCGCGCCAGAGCGAGCGCACGGCGTCGCGGTAGCGACCGTTCCACTCCGCCCAGCGCACCGGAAAGTTGCCGACCTGATAGCCGCCCTCCCCGACATCCCAGGGCTCCGCGATCAGCTTCAGCTGGCTGAGCAGCGGCGACTGATGGATCAACGCGAAGAAGCTCGAGAGCTGATCGACTTCGTGAAGTTGTCGCGCCAGCGCCGAGGCCAAGTCGAAGCGAAAGCCGTCGACGTGCATCTCGACCGCCCAGTAGCGCAGCGAGTCCATGATCAGCGCGAGCACCTGCGGATGGCGCACGTTCAAGGTGTTGCCGGTGCCCGTGTAGTCGAAATAGAAGCGTAGGTCGTCGGGGACGAGCCGGTAGTACGTCGGGTTGTCGATGCCCTTGAAGTCGAAGGTCGGGCCGAGGTGGTTCCCCTCGGCCGTGTGGTTGTAGACCACGTCGAGGATGACCTCGATGCCGGCGCGGTGGAGCGCCTTCACCATCTCCTTGAACTCGCGCACCTCGCCGCCGAGCTCGGAACCCGCGCGGTAGCGCACGTCGGGCGCGAAGAAGCCGATGGTGTTGTAGCCCCAATAATTGCGCAGCCCGCGATCGAGCAAGTGCTTGTCGTCCACGAAGGCGTGGATGGGCATGAGCTCGATCGCGGTGACGCCGAGATCGCGCAGGTAGTTCACGACCGCCGGATGCGCCACGCCGGCGTAGGTTCCGCGCAGCGCCTCGGGCACGTCTGGATGGAGCTTGGTCAGCCCGCGTACGTGCGCTTCGTAGATGACGGAGCGATGGAGCGGCGTGCGCAGCGGCTCGTCGCCTTCCCAATCGAACTCCGGATCGATCACCACGGCGCGCGGCGCGCCCAGCTGAGGTTTGTCGCTGCGCCGCAGGTCGCCGTCGGGATTGCCGAGCTCGTACGCGAAGCAGCCCAACTCCCAGCGCTCGACCCGGTCGCAGGCCTTCGCGTACGGGTCGATCAGCACGACCTCGGGGTTGAAGCGCAACCCGCGCTCGGGCTCGTACAGGCCGTGCACGCGATAGCCGTAGCGCTGGCCGGGCGCCAAACCGGGCACGTAGCCGTGCCAGACAAAGGCGGTCTTATGCGGGACGGACAGCCGCGTCTCTTGTCCCGCGTCGTCGAACAGACAGAGCTCCACCCCCGTCGCGTTCTCCGAATAGAGCGCGAAATTCACGCCTTCGCCGTCCCACGTCGCACCGAGAAGATGGGGAGATCCGGGCAGCAATTTCATGTTCACCGCTCGTCGGGGGTTCGGACGCCGCGCCGGCCGACCCCGCGCGCGCATGCGCCCTTCAAGTGCGTCCGAACACCGCGACTGCAATAGGGATGTGCACAGTGTGGCGCATCTCCGCGCCGGAACGGATGGGCAGTGGCGCGGCTTGAAGTTGGGCGGCCTTGTGGGAAGCTCCGCCGCCCCCGCGCACAGGGCGCAAGCGCATTTTCGGCGAGGCGACAGCTTGGACGCGTTCGAATATCGAGACGGCGAGCTCTTCTGCGAAGAGCTATCGCTCCAGCAACTCGCCCAGCGCGCCAGCACCCCCGTCTACGTCTACTCACAGCGGACGTTCGAAGACCACTATCGCCGGCTGGCGCAGGCCTTCGCGCGCGTCGCGCCCGAGATCCGCTACTCGGTCAAGAGCTGCGGCAACATCCATATCCTGCGCGTGCTCGCGCGAGCCGGCGCAGGCATGGACGTGGTGAGCGGCGGCGAGCTGTACCGCGCGCGTTTGGCAGGCGTGCCGCCCGAGCGCATCTGCTTCGCGGGCGTCGGCAAAGCGGATCACGAGCTCGCGGAAGGGCTCGCGGCCGGGGTCGGCTCGTTCAACGTCGAGAGCGAGCAGGAGCTCGAGACGCTCGAGCGCATGGCGCGCGAGCTCGGCAAGCGCGCGCGCGCGGCGGTGCGCATCAACCCCGACGTGAGCGATCCCAAGACCCACGTCAAAACCACGACCGGCTCGCGCGGCAAGAAGTTCGGGATCGACAGCGAGCGCGTCCCCGCCGTGTTCGATCAGTTCGCGAAGAGCCCTGCGCTCGAGCTCAAGGGCCTGCACTTTCACATCGGCTCTCCCATCTACGGACCGGAGCCGTATCTGCGGGCGATCGCGCGCGCCCTGGAGCTCATGGACACGCTGCGCGCTCGCGGGCACGTGGTCGACACGCTCAATTTGGGCGGCGGCTTCATGGCGAACTACGGTCAGGCCGACGTCGCCGAACGCAACTGGGCGGACTACGCGGGCCCGATCGAGGCGGCGCTCGCGCCGTTTTTGGCCGCGGGCGGCCGCTGTCTCATCGAGCCGGGCCGCACGATCAGCGCCAACGCGGGCATCCTGCTCACGCGCGTGCTTTACACGAAGCGCGCGGGCGCGCGGAACGTCGTCGTGGTCGACACCGGCATGACCCACCTCGCGCGCCCCGCGCTCTACGAGGCCGAACACTTCATCTGGCCGGCTCGCGTACGGCGCGATCACGCGCCCGCGACGCGCGATCCGCGCGCGCACCGCTCCGACTTCGACACGTACGACATCGTCGGACCGATCTGCGAGTCGAGCGACCGCCTGGGCGAGGCGCGCTCGCTCCCGCCCATTTCGCGCGGAGATCTTTTGGCGGTGTTCAGCGCGGGCGCTTACGGCATGGTGATGGCGAGCCAGTACAACGCCGTGCCGCGCCCGCCCGAGGTGTTGGTGAACGGGCGCGAAGCGACTTTGATCCGCCGCCGCGAAACGTACGAAGACCTGGTCGCGCCCGAGCTCGA
>CAZYWR010000236.1:0-3670 GCA_964651185.1 uncultured Polyangiales bacterium | reverse complement strand
TCGTCGATGCGATGGCCGTAGCGGTCGAAGGGGCGAAAGCGCGGCGGGTTCTCATTGGCGAGGAAGCCGAGCTCCATCATTTCGCCGCCCGCCACCGGCCCGAAGGCGGCGACTTGATCGGTGGCCCAAGCCGCCCCTTCGCGCGCCAAGCCCTCGCGCAGCGGCAAGTCGCTGGCGAACAGGTCGTAAGGTGCGAGCGGGCTCGGTTGATTGAAGACCTGGTGCGTGACGAAGCGCTCGGAAACGGTCATGACTCCTCGTAGCGCGCGCCCGACAGCTAGGAAAACGTCAGTGTGCGTACACGCCCCAGCCTACCTGAAGTCCGGTGGTGTCGATGCCCGCAGCGCTCAGGATGGCCTTGGGATCGAGGCGGAACGGGGTCGCGCCGAAGTTGATCGTCATCTCCATCGCGCCGCTCGGCGCGCCGTCGGGTGGATTGCCATAGAGCATGGGGTAGAGCGGCACCCAGACCTGCGACAGCGTGAGCGTCCCTTGTACGACGCCGCGAATGATGATGTGGACGAGCGGGTGCTCGCCTCGGTAGTCGACGGCAAAGCCGTAGTCCACGCTCGGTTCGTCACCCGTCCAATCTTGCGTGGAGATCAGGTTCACCCAGAAGCCGTGCTGCACGTTCACCGAACACGACCAGGGCACCTGAGGCGCATCGTAAGGCCGCAGGTTGCCGTCGCCGATCACGAGCCCGATGCCCAAGTTGCGCAGCGGCACGTTGCGGTGCACCTCGAAATACCAGTATTGAC
This sequence comes from uncultured Polyangiales bacterium, assembly GCA_964651185.1. GTDB lineage: Bacteria > Myxococcota_A > Polyangia > Polyangiales > DASUME01 > DASUME01. The sequence continues at coordinate 2,912 of CAZYWR010000236.1, read as the reverse complement.
CGTAGATCGCTTGGTTGGCGCGAATGCCTTCCTTGGCAGGGCCGTCGAACCAAGCCGAGAGCTTGTCGTCCGACAGCGTGATGCCCTCTCCCGTCCACAGATCGGGCGTGAGCACGACGGGGTTGGGCATCTCTAGATTGCCGGTGGCCGTTACCATCACGCGCTTCGTCGTGACCACGCCGTCTCCATCCTGCACGGTCACGTCCACCGGGTGCCGACCGATCACGGCAGGCGTGAACGTAAAGCTCCCGCCTGTGCCGGTCACGGGCGCGTGGTGCTGGGCAGAGATGTCGTTCCAGACGATCAGATCGCTCAGGTCGCCGTCTTCCATGTCGTCCGCGGTCCCCTGCAACGTGACCGGCTGGTTGACGGGAATGCTCATGTCGGCCGGCGCGCTCAAGCTCGGCGCGCTGTCGAGGCGCGGCGCGCGCGTTTTGCCGAAGCCCATCACCAGCGCACTCGCCGCGCCCGGATCACCGTACGCATTCAGCGCCCCGCGCACATCGGCCTCGGCGAAGTGGAACGGGAAGTTCGTGGTGTCCGCGCCGGTGTTGATGCGCGCCTGGTCGCCGACGATCCCGCGTTCGGCGGAGTAGTAGACGTAGAGCGGCGCGCTCACGGCCATCGTGCACGAGCCGCGCACCGCGGCCATGCCGGAGTCTCCCTGCTGGATCACGTGAATGAGCGGGGTCGCGGCGCGATAGTCGATCACGAAGCCGATGTCCGCCGGCTCCGAGTCGCGCATGGCGTCGCCGGTGCACGTGCCGCCGGCGCTCTGTATGGGTCCCCACCCCAGCGCTCCCATCGACTGCGCAGACGCGCCGGGCGCCTCGCCGAGCGTCGCGGTCGCCGTGGCCACGCCGAAATCGCCGATGGCGGGCTGGATCAGCCGCCTTCCCTCGAAATAGAAGACCCCCGATTGAGGCGCGATCGCGCTGTCCGAACGTGCACCGCCCGCCCCCCAACCGCGCAGCTCGAGCTCGTAGGCGTCCGGCGAGATGAACACGATCGCGCTGTGATCGCTGGTGCTGAAGCGCACCGGAGCGAAATCCGTCACGCTGATGGTCGCGCTCGCCTGCGCGCTCAGCCCGTCTCCATCTCGCACTTCTTGCGTGACTGTGTACGTGCCGCCGTGTAGATATCGGTGCGAAGCGCGCGGCTCGAAGCCCGCGCCTTCACCCCAGTCGTAGCGGATCGCGAGCGCCCCACCACGACCTCCGCTGGCGCTGCTGACCGCCTGCACCCAGAACGGCGTCGTCCCAGCGAGCTCCGAAAGCTGAAAGCCGGCGCTCAACGGGCCTGACGATCCTCCATCGTTTCCGAGCCCCGCATCGAGCCCGCCGTCCGGATGGATGGCAGCGCCATCGAGTTGCCCACCGCCGTCATGGAGCCCCCCCTCGCCGGATAGCCCGCCATCACTTGAGATCGCGCTGTCCCCCTGCGCGCCGCTCCCGTCGCCGCCTGGAGGGGCGGCATCCTGTCCGGCATCCAGCCCCGGCCCGAGCGGGCCCTCGTGGTCGTCCCCGCAGCCGCTCGCCAGCGGGACCAAAATGCCGAAAGTGATGAGGAACCGGCGACGCCCGTGAACGGGCATAGGGCTGTGGAACGGCATTGTCTCCTTGCCACTCGCCACGGCTTCGGGGCCTCACCCGCCGGGGCTGTTTACGGATATGCCACGGGTTCGCCGCCCCTGTCGACCGTCAGCGCGCCGCCGTGCGTTCAGGGCGAACGGCGCGGTTGCCCCGGGTTCGCCGTTCACTTCACGCCTCAGATTCGGTCAAGTCTGTTCGGGCGCAAAAGTAAGGTTCGCAAAATCCATCTCCCAAATCTGACTATGTCGTGGCCTATGTGTAGGCCCTCGTGCTATGAGCCGAATCGGGGCGGCAGATGCATTCCTACGCAGCTGTCGCTGGGGACTTATGCCCGCTGCAGCTTCTGACGTTCAAGGCGAACGATCCGCACGACAGTCCTCAAATTCGGACACAGATCGCTTCGCCAGGATCCCTTCTTTCCCCAAGGGCATGGTGTTCCCCACGCGCGGCCTCATCCCCGCGACGTACTGCTATTCGAGCTTGTTTCGCTCGCGCGAACACGCCTCCCCCGTGCGCATCGAATCGTTGCTCGACCCGGATCCCAGGGCGCACACCCGCACGCTGCGCGAGAGCGCAGAGCGCGTGCGCCAGGAAGTCGTGATCTTGGACCGTCTCGTCAACTATTTCCGTACCTGGAATACCCCGCTAGGTTACTTCGCGGCGGTCTACCGGGAGATGACCGCGAGCGTTTGGGAGTGTCTCAACCCCCATGGTTCCCAGCGCAAAGTGGAATACCCGGCGATCATGGCGGACTTCATCCATATCTTCGCCGGACGGTATCTCGATGCGCTGCGCCAACCGGCGCGCGCGACCGAAACGTGGCAGCTGGCGTTCTCCGCGGGTGACGCTCCGATGGTCGTCCACTTGCTCGCTAGTATGAATGCTCACATTCGCTTGGACCTCGGGCTCGCCCTGGCGGCAGCCACGCGCACGCAGCTCACGTGCCAGCTCTTCCGCAAGGACTTCGACATCATCAATAAGCTTGTCAGCGGGTACGATCCGACGAACCTCATCCGCGGTGCCCCCACGCGTCCGGGCATGGTCGAGCAGGTCGCCGATACGCTGCAAGAGGCGTCGCCGGCGCTGGGCGCGCTGGACCGCATGCTGGGCGGATATCTGCGCCGCGTGCTCGCCGAGCGCATCGTGCTCGAACGCGTGCACGTGGTAGACGTCGCGGAAGCGGGTCTCGCCGCGATCCGCTCGAGCCACCCGCACGCCTGGTACGAGGTGGAACGCGGTTGGGATGCCGAAGTCGCGCGCGCGAGCCGCTTGCTGCTGCGGCCTTTTCGCCTGCGCGGAGCCGTCCAACGCGCCGTCCTG
>CAZYWR010000235.1:0-5071 GCA_964651185.1 uncultured Polyangiales bacterium | reverse complement strand
CGGGGATACCGCCGTGATAGGTCCCGAGCGCAGCCAAGCCCGAGGCGCTCGCCTCTTTGAGCGCGAGCACGCCCGACTCACGATTGCCGTCGACCGCGACCACGCTCGGCGCCATCAGCACGTCGCTCGTGCTGAGCAGCTCGGCCACCGCGCCAGAGCGCAGCACTCCCGCGAAGTGCACGACGTCGGCGATGCCGAGCTCGGTCACGAGCGCGCGCAGCCTGGCTTCGCGCTCGCCGTCGCCCACCAGCACGAGCTCGGCTCGAGCACCGCGCGCACGGGCCGCGGCGAACGCACGCACCCCGTACTCGAAGCCCTTCTTCTCGACGAAGCGGCCGACCATCACCACCCGCGGCAGCTCCCGCCGCGGACCGCGCGCGAACGCGCGCAAGTCGACCCCGAGATGGTACAGGCGCAAGCGCGCGCGCGGCACCCCCACCTCGAGCAACAGCTCGAGCAGCTCCTGGGAAGCGCACAAGCCCAGCGTCATCGCATCGAGCATGGGCCGACCAAACAGCGCGTAAGGCCAGTGCTTCGGCAACAGGCGTTCGCTGCTGAGCAAGAGCGGCACGTCGTACCCGTGAAAGGTCACCACCAAAGGCAGCCGATGGCGGCGCGCGTAGGGCACCGCATAGCAGGCGCCGGTTCCGAAGTGGGCGTGCACGAGATCGAACGGGCGCTTGCGAAAGACGCGATGGAACCCGAAGCTCTCGCGCGTGGCCCAGTAGAGCGCGCCGCCCGCGTGCACGGGCGTGAAGGGGAAGGTCTCGGGCAAGTGCCGCTTGCGGCAAAACACCTCGACGACGTAATCGCGATGGTGCGTGATCTCTTCGTGTACGAAGGTCTGCGAGTACTCGAGGAAGTTCGTACTGAACAGGGCGACCCGCCGCGTCATCGCGGACCCTTATAGCGCAATCCCCTCACGCCAGCGCCTTCGAGCTTTGCAGACAAAAGTACGTCCCACCAATTGCTTCGGCGCGCACTGCCCGCAATCCTGGGTGCGGTGAACGCCCCGCTGCGCATCGTCTATGCATGGGATCGGCTCCTGCCGACCACCGCCACCGACGCCGAGCAAGCGACCAGCACGATGGCCGCGCTGGCGCGACGCGGCCATCAGCTCACGGCGCTCCTACCGCGCCCGCTCGGCGCGCCCGGTTTCAGCGCCGCAGAGCTCCGAGCTCAGTACGAGGTCGCTGGGGCGATCCGCGTCGCGCACGTAGCCGTGCCGTTCGCGAGCCAGATCGTGCTGCGCAAGGCCTGGTTCGCGGCGTATCTCGCGAGCGGCGGGGCGCTCCCATCGCACGATCTCGTGTACACGCGCAACTCCGGCAGCTTCCTCGCGCTCATCGCGCGCGGCGCGCGCACGGTTTACGACACGCATCGCGCTTGGCCCGACCACGTACCGCCGACGCGCTCGCTCTTTCGCGCGGCGATGCGCCGGCCCAACTTCCTCGGCGCGCTGTTCCACTCGGAGTTCGCGCGCGCGAGCTACGCGCGGCTCGGCGTCGACCCGGCGCGCCTGCGCACGATTCACAACGGCTACGATCCAGCGCGCTTCCAGAGCGCGGCGAGCCCCGGCGAAGCGCGCGCGGAGCTCGGCCTGCCGCGCGCGCAGAAGCTGGTCGTGTACACGGGACACATCAGCGCGTTGAAGGGCCTCGAGGCGTTGCTCGGGCTCGCGGAGCGCTGTCCCGAAGCGCTCTTCCTGCTCGTCGGCTCCGAGCGAGACGGGCGCGTCGAGCGCCGCGCCCGCCGCCTCGCCAACGTGCGCGTCCTTCCCTGGCAGCCCTACGACATCGCCGCGAAGTACATGGTGGCCGCCGACGTCCTGGTGCTTCCGCCGAGCAGCGTCGGCTTGAAGGTCGCTGGGCACACGGTGCTGCCGATGAAGCTGTTCGGTTATCTTGCCGCCGGTCGCGCCGTGCTCGCGCCGCGCACGCCCGACGTGCTCGAGCTCTTGCGCGACGACGACAACGCCGTGCTGGTCGAGCCTGGAGACGTGGAGGGCGGCGCGCGCGCGCTCACGGCCTTGCTGGCCGACGACGTGCGCCGCGCGCGCCTGGCCGCGCGGGCCAAGCAGATGGGCGCGGAGCTCACCTGGGACGCACGCGCAGAGAAGATCGAGCGCTTCCTCTACGAGCGCTTGGCCCACGGCCGCTCGGCGGAGAATTAAGCGAGCGAGGTACGCGCGAGGCCCGCCGCCGAGGTGTCCGTCCGCGCACCGTCGCGCTGGGAGGCGCGCTCTTCTGCGGCGCGCTGGTTGCGCTGCAAAAGCAAGGGCATGATGTACGGGAAGCCGACCTGGACCGTATCGACGCTCGGATCGATGGTCGCGCTCAACCAGAACATGAGCAGCGTGGCGCGCTCGACGTAGAACCACGTGTCCGGGTAGTGCACCGACTTCATCAGCTCGCGAATGTCGTCGAGATCGACGTCCGGATTGCCGAACTCGCGCGCGAGCTCGTGCGGGTCGCGCTTCATGAATGCGCCGGGGCTGCGATCCTGGAACTTCATCAGCTTGGCGAAGTACGTGCGCGCGATCTCCGCGAGCTTGCCGCGGTCGGCGCCCTCGGCCATGAAGCCCATGCGCAGGAAGCCGTCGACCAGCCGCTCGCCTTCGCCCGTGAACAGCGCCTGAACGACGTCTATGAGCCCTTCGATGAGCTCGTCGCGCGCCTCACAGATCGCCCCGAAGTCGAGCACCACGAGGCGCGGCCGGCCGTCCTCCCCGCGCTGGACGAGAAAGTTGCCCGGGTGTGGGTCGGCGTGGAAGAAGCGATCTACGAACAACTGCTTGTAGAACGATTGCACGAGCAGAGTGGCGACTGCACGGCGCTCGACGCCAAGCGCCGCGAGCGCCTCGAAGTCGGTGATCTTGACGCCCTCCATGAACGTCATGGTCAGGATGTCGCGCGTGGTGAGCGCGTCGATGACCTCGGGGAACAACAGGTCGCGCTGGCCAGCCGCGTTGGCGGCCATGCGCCTCATGCAGGCGGCCTCATGGATGTAGTCGGTCTCGCGGCGCAGCAGATCGACCAGCGAGTGGTAGGCATTCTCGATGCCGTCGACCGGGACGAACCACTTGTACACCCGCAGCGCGAGACGCACGATGATCATATCGATGCGGATCACGTCGCGAATGCGCGGATAGAGGACTTTGACGGCGACCTTGCTGCCATCATCCAAGTAGGCGACGTGCACCTGTCCAAGCGAGGCGGCGGCGATCGGCTCGCGTTCGATCTCGCGAAAGCACTCGTTCGGAAGCTTGCCGAGCTGTGCGCGAAACACGCGCTCGACCTCGTGATACGGGTGCGGGGGCACCTTGTCCTGCAGCACGGAGAGCTTCTTGACGTACACGCGCGGCAGAAAGCCGCCCATCAGAGACAGCACTTGACCGAGCTTGATGTACACGCCGCGCAGCGAGAGCATCGCGTCGAGCGCGCGCTGCGCGTTGCGCTCGTCGATCCGCTCCGCGCGGGCCTTGAGCCAGTCCGGTCGCTGGCGCCGGCGCAGCCCGGTGGCCAGGTCGCGCCGGCGCGGCGCTACCAGCTGAGTCAGCCAGCGCTGCGTGATGTAGTCCGCGAAGATCAGGCTGAACGCCGAGAGCGCGCGAACGAAACGTACGAAAAGACTCATGACAACTCGCTGGAGAGCCGGGCTCGAGGACGCCGCCCGCGTGCGCGCGCGCCGCTTAACATTACACCACTCGGAGCCCGTTGAACGCCTCGATCTCGGTTCTCATTCCCTTTCGCGACGCGGCGGCGACCCTCGAAACGGCGCTGGCGGGCGTGCTTGCATCGGGTGAGCACGCCCTCGAGGTGCTCGCGATCGACGACGGTTCGAACGACAGCGGGCCAGAGCGTGTGCGCACGTGGGCCCGGCGCGATCCCCGCCTCAAACTGTTTCGTACTGGCGGGACCGGCCTGGTCGCCGCGCTTTCGCTCGGCCTCTCTCACGCGCAGGGCGCCCTGATCGCGCGCATGGATGCGGATGACATCTCTCACCCGACACGCCTCGCGCGCCAGCGCGAATACTTTCGCGAACACCCCGAGATCGCCGTGCTCGGGACGCGGGTGCGCGCCTTCGCGGACGACGGGGAGGTGGGAGCGGGACTCGCGCGTTACGTCGCCTGGCAAAACGCGCTGCTTACGCCGGAAGATCATCGCCGCGAGCGCTTCGTGGAGTCGCCGCTCTGTCATCCTTCCGTCATGATGCGGCGCTCGGTACTCGAGTACCTCGGTGGCTATCGCGCGCTCGACGGTCCCGAAGATTACGAGCTCTTCTTGCGCGTACTCGAGCACGGTTACGCGCTCGCCAAGTTGCCCGAGGTGTTGCTCGAATGGCGCCATCGCGTGACCCGGACAACGTTCGCGGACCCGCGCTACGGACGCGATCGCTTCCGAGCCGTCAAAGCTCCGTACTTGGCGCGCGAGCTCGCGCGCTGTGCCCGCAAGAGGCTGGTGGTGTGGGGCGCGGGCCCAACCGGACGAAGGCTCGCACGCGCCCTCTCGGAGCATGGCATGCATTGCGAGCTCTTCGTGGATATCGACCCGCGCAAGATCGGCCGCACAGCGCGCAACGCGCCGATCTGCACGGCGGCGGCGCTCGACGCCCGTAAGGACATGGTGGTCGGCGCCGTGGGCGCGGCGGGCGCGCGGGCGCTCATTCGCACCGAGCTCACGGCGCGCGGCTTTCGTGAGGGCGAAAACGTCTGGTTCGCGGCTTAATCCGGCTTAGATCTCGTCCGCAGCGCGTGAGCAGAGTCAGGGCGGCGCACCCGAGTCGCGCTTGGCCAGCTCGTCCTGTGCCAGCGCGAGCTGCTTGCGCCACGTGGGAACGTCGGGATCCGCAGGGAATCGGCGAAGGAGCTCGCGGTACGCTTGGGCGGCGGCCTGCCAGCGCCCCGCCGCTATCTCTTCGCGTGCGCGCCTCGTGAGCTCCGGCGGCGCATACGGCTGGTCACCCGACGCGGCGGGGGCCGCAGGAGCGCTCGCCGGCGATGTGCTCCCGGCCTTTGCGCTCGCCCCCGCTGCGCTCAGTGCCGGTGCGGTTCCGGGCACGTTGGCGGGTG
>CAZYWR010000234.1:0-1601 GCA_964651185.1 uncultured Polyangiales bacterium | reverse complement strand
GCAGATCGAAGAGGCGGCGGCCTCGCTCGGGGCGACCAAGCTGCAAACGTTCGTGCGCGTGCTCTTGCCGCTGCTCGGACCGGCCATCGGCGCCGGCTTCGCGCTCTCCTTCGCGCGCGCAGTCGGCGAATACGGCTCGGTGCTGTTCATCGCGGGCAACATGCCGCTCAAGACGGAGATCGCGCCGCTCCTCATCGTGAGCAAGCTCGAGCAGTTCGACTACGCCGGCGCGGCGGTCATCGGCGCCGCCATGCTGGCCGTGTCGCTCGCGCTGCTGCTCAGCGTGCAGCTGCTCGAGCGGCAGGTGGAAAAGCGCTTCGGCGGAGACCCGTCATGAGCCGGCCCTCTCTCGTCCGCAGCGAAACACCGGCTGGCGCGGGCCTCTGCCTCTTGGCCCTAGCGGTGTTCTTTTTGCTGGTACTGGTCGTCGTGCCGCTCGCAGCCGTGCTCGGGATGGCCTTTTCGAAGGGCCTCGAGCCGTTTCTGCGCGCCATCCAGCATCCGGACACGCTCTCGGCGATCCGCCTCACGGCTCTCACGACGGCGATCGCCGTCCCGCTCAACGCCATCTTCGGCGTGACCGCGGCCTGGGCCGTCACCAAGTTCGACTTCCGCGGCAAGTCGCTCCTGGTTTCGCTGATCGACCTGCCGTTCACGGTCTCACCGGTCGTGGCGGGGCTCTTGTTCGTGCTCTTGTTCGGTTCACGCGGCGTATTCGGGCCGCTGCTCGCCGAGCACGACCTGCGCATCGTCTACGCCACCCCGGGCGTGATCATCGCCACCATCTTCGTCACTTTCCCGTTCGTGGCGCGCGAGCTCATCCCGCTCATGCAGGCGCAAGGCAACGAAGAGGAGCTGGCCGCGATCACCTTGGGCGCGAACGGGTGGCAGACGTTCTGGCGCGTGACTTTGCCCAACATCAAGTGGGGCTTGGTCTACGGCGTGGTCGTGTGTTCGGCGCGCGCGATGGGCGAGTTCGGCGCCGTCAGCGTGGTGAGCGGCCACGTGCGCGGGCTGACCAATACTCTGCCCCTGCACGTGGAGATCTTGTACAACGACTACCATCAGATCGAGGCGTTCTCGGTCGCGTCGCTGCTGACGACGATCTCGCTCGTCGCGCTGGTGGTGAAGAAGCTGATCGAGCGCAAGCGCTCGTTCGTGCGACTCAAGTGAACGCGCGACGAGGGTCGAACGCGCGCTGGTGCGCGCGCAGAAGAAGGATGGAGCCGTGGGCATCGAAGTACGCAACGTTTCGAAGCGCTGGAACCACGTCATCGGCCTCGAAGACGTCAGCCTGAACGTGGACACGGGCGAGCTCGTCACGCTGCTCGGGCCGTCCGGCTCCGGCAAGACCACGCTCCTGCGCATCATCGCCGGGCTCGAGTCTGCAGACAAAGGCACGGTCTACTTCGCCGGCGAAGACGCGACCGACGCGCGCGTGCGCGACCGCGGGGTGGGGTTCGTCTTTCAACACTACGCGCTCTTCAAGCACCTGAGCGTGGCCGACAACGTCGCGTTCGGCCTGCGCGTGATGCCGCGCGATCGCCGGCCCTCGAACGCGCGTATCCAAGCCAAAGTCGACCAGCTGCTCGCGCTCGTGC
>CAZYWR010000233.1:0-9289 GCA_964651185.1 uncultured Polyangiales bacterium | reverse complement strand
CGAGGCGCGCGATCTCCGCGACGAACGACACGTACTCCCCTTGGCTGTCGTACTCGATGTCCGAGCCGAAGCCTTTGTTGACGGTGCCGTCGTTGTTGAGGATCGGCGAGACCAGACCGTTTTCGTGCAGCGCGTGCTCCGTGTACCAGTGCAGGTAGTCGCGCGCGACTTGGGGCATGCCCGCGCGCATCAGGATCTCCGCGGTCGCAGAGCCGTCGCGAATGAACGAGCGGTTGTAGTTGCGCGGGCCCGGCTGGATCGCCGGCCCGGTTTGGTTGATCAACATGTACGCGACTTGCGCGCGCAGCATGTCGAGCAGCGATCGATCGGGGAGCACCACGCCGAAGTTGCCGATGCGCGCGTGCCACTGCTCGGCGACTTGCTCCGCGATCCCTTCGAACGCTGCGCCCACGTCCGCGTTGGCGCCCATCAAGGCGGCGCGATCGAGGGCCGGCGGCTCGGGGAGCTTGCCGGCGAGCACGTCGATGCGCTCGTTGCCGAGCGGGAAGGCCAGCACGACATCGCGCTTCTCGCCGGGCGCGAGGTTCACCGCGTAGCGGAGGTACGCAGCGGCGAGGCCGTCGTAGTCCTCGGCCTTTTCCGCGGTCGGGAGCGGCCCCATCGCCACCGCGTGCGTGAGTTCGCCCTCGCCGTGCGTGCCGAAGCCGGCTGCGCCACGTGCGTCCACCGCGGTCAAGGAGCGCAGCAAGAGCCGGCCATCGACCCGCAGCGCCGCGTCCTGTGCCGTGCCCTCGTGCACCACCAGGTTGATGGGGGAGATGCCACCGGACTGCCAGGCAGGGTTGATCTGCACCGGCCTCACCAGCAGCGTGAGCTGGCCCTCGATGCGCCGCGACCCCGCGTTTTGCAGGCGATGGCGCAGCAACGTCACCGGCTGGCCGTTCTGCTCGATGGTGATCGCCTCGCTGCGCATGAGTAGATCAGGCTCGGGCGACCACTCGACCGCGGGCATCGGCATCCAGCCCTCGCGCAGCGTCTGCGTCGGATGCGTGTTGTGGGCCGCGTGCACGCGCCGCTTCGCGTCGCGCCAGAGCGGCTGCACCATGGGCGCGCCCTTCCAGGCTTCGAGATTGCCGAACTCGTCGAAGATCGACTTCTGGCGCCCGGCCGGGATGCCGACCGCGGTCCAGTAGACCTGCTGATTGCGCGTGTTGGGCGGGAAGAGCTCACGATGCGCGCGCGAAGCGGCGACCTCGTAACGCCGCAACGGCGTCATCGTGCGATCGGGCGGCAGGAGCCGCAGGCGCCGAATCGCGGGCGCGGCGCCGGGCTGCCTGACCACGCGCAAACGCAGCTCGGTCGCGGTCATCGGCTTACGCGCGGCGAGCAGCGAACTGACTGTCAGCGGCTCCGGATCACTGGCGAGCGTACGCCAAGCGCCCGTGGGATCGCGACCGCTCAGGCGCGCCGAGCGGCCTGGTCCGCCCCAGAACACCTCGAGCCCGGTGGTGGGCAGAGGCCGCGGTAAGGTGATCGTGACCTGCTGTGCCGCGAGCGCGCGCGGGGGCGTCGCGCCGCCGCCCCACACGGTCTCAGCGTCGGTCTTGGTGAGGCCGGTGATGCGCGGCGCCTCTTTGGCGGAGAGCGGCTCGAACTCGAACACCGACACACCCCAGTCGGCGCTCAGCGGAACGCTCGCCAAGCGCAGATAGCGCGCATGGACGTCGGGGAAGAAGACGTAATCGATCCCGCCTTGGCCATCGCTGGTCTCGAACGCGCTCTCCCAATTCTCGCCGTCGACCGAGACGAGGATGCGGTAGCTGGCCGCGAAGCCGCTGTCCCAGTGGAGCAGCACGCCGCCGACTTGCGTCACCGCGCTCAGATCGACCTGCAGCCAGTGCTCGGCGGCAAACGGCCCGCCCCAACGCGTGGTCGGGTCGCCATCGATCGCGAACGGAGAGGCCATCTCCGGGCTCTCTGTCGCCGAGCTGCTGGCGCGCCAGGCCGAGCGCGGCGGCATCGGCACGACTTCTGGCTGCGCCGGGCTGGCCGCGACGCCCGGATGCACGATGTGACTGCTCGCTTGATCCGCACGCGCCACGCTGGTACCGGCCAAGTCGGCGCGCGCGATGCCACTTCCAGCCAGTGCGCCGGCCAGCGTCCACGACAGCATCGAGAGCCAGAAGCGGGCGCGGCGGCCGGTGCGGTGCGTCGCGGATCTCATGGGTGATTTACGTCGGCTGTTCAAAACCATTCACGGCACGTGGCTTTGTGGGATCGATTGCTGCCAGGTTAGCAGTCCTCGCGGTTTCGGTTGTCGGTGTTTCGCAATTGCGTGGCATGAAAAAACTCTCAACCAGGCCGATCGCGGAGCGGGCCCGCGTGTTTACTACTCTTCTTAGGAGCGCAGTCCGCGCGGAAGCGCTATGGATGGCCAGGCGGAATCGATGGCTTTTCGTCGCGAGTGGAAGCCCGACTTGGCCCGATGCTTCCTCAAAATGTTCCCCCGGAGCGGCGCGCGCGTCCCCGCCCGCAGCGATGTGCGCGGCCTCATGAATTCGCGGCGTTTCGCCGGCGTAAGCGGCGCGGGAACGCAGTTGTTCGATGCGCTCGCGTGGCTCGTTCTGAGCCTCGCCTTGGTCGCTGTGGGTACGACGTTTCGCGACTACGGCGTCGGTTGGGATGAACAGGGCGAGACGGTCTACGGGGCGCTTCTCCTCAAGTATTACGAAAGCGGATTCCGCGATCACTCCGCCTTTCAGTTCTTGAACCTGCGCTACTACGGCGGCGCCTTCGAGCTTCCGGCCGCGTTGCTCGCGCGCATCTCGCCGTTCAGCGAGTACGAGACGCGCCATCTCCTGATCGCGCTGCTCGGCTTGGGCGCGCTCACCGCCACTTGGCGGATCGCGCGCATGCTAGGCGGCGCGCGCGCGGGTGTGTTGGCGCTGCTGCTGCTCGTGCTGAATCCGACCTGGTACGGCCACATGTTCATCAACCCCCGCGACCTTCCTTTCGCGGCGGGCATGGTCACTTGTCTCTGGCTCTCGCTGCGCATGCTCGGCGAATTGCCGCGCATCCGGCCGCGCACGAGCGCGCTCTTTGGGGGCGCGCTCGGTCTGACGATCAGCACGCGGGTCGGCGGCCTGCTCGCGCTCGTGTTCTTGCTCGTGCCCGTCGCGCTCTGGCTCGCGGCCCGTGCGCGGGGCGCGCGTGCGGAGCTCGTGCGCGACGCGCTGCGGATCGCCGGCTCGCTCGCGGGCGCGCAGGTCGTGGCGTACGCCGTCATGGCAGTGCTGTGGCCTTGGGCCATCCAAGCTCCGCTCAATCCGCTGCGCGCGCTCACCATGTTCTCGCGCTTTCCCTTCGAGAGCAGCGTGTTGTTCGAGGGCCGGCTGATCCCCGCCCGCGCGTTGCCCGCCTCGTATGTGCCGGTCTTGCTCGCGCTCAAGCTGCCGGAGGTGCTATTGGCAGGGCTCCTCGGGGGCGCTCTCTTCGGGTTGTATGCACTCTGGCGCCGAGCGCGCCAGGCGCTCCAGATGCAGGGAGGCGGCGAGCACGAGCGCGGCGCGTTCGCGCCAAGTCTCCATGTCCTGCGCGTCGTCACCGTGGTCGTGGCGGCCGCGTTCCCGATCCTCTACTTCCTCGTCGCGCGCCCGGTGGTCTACAACGGGATGCGCCATTTCCTGTTCGTGCTGCCGCCGCTGAGCGTGCTCGTCGCGCTCGTGTTCGAGCGCGCGCTCACGGCCTCTTCGCGGCCGCTGCGGCTCGCGCTCGGAGTCGGCTTGGCGCTCTCGTGCGCGGCGCAGCTGCACACGCTCGTCGAACTCTTCCCTTACCAATACGTGTATTTCAATCGCCTGGCAGGCGGCATCGCAGGCGCGCAAGGTCGCTACGAACTCGACTATTGGGGCATCTCACTCGCCGAAGCTACCCACGACCTCGTGCGCACGCTCGAGGAAAACGACCAGCTGCCCAAGCCTGGGCACGCGCCGCTCAAGGTTTACGTATGCGGCAACCTCTGGTCGGCGGCCGAGTTCTTTCCGCCTGGTCTCACCGCCGTGGAGCGCATCGAAGACGCCGACCTCCAGGTTGCGATCGCGGAGTTCTTCTGCCGTCACGTCCCAGGCAGCCGGCCGCTAGGCGCCGTCACGCGTGAAGGCGCGGTCCTGAGCTTCATGGACGATCTGCGAAGGCAGCCTGCCCCTCGACCCGGCTTCGCACAAGCGCCCGCGCGGCCCCAAGCGGCTAGAACGTACGCGAGGTGAGGAGATCTTCCGGCCACGCGTGGAGGCCGCTGCGGCGTGCCTCGCGACCCGCGTGTGGGTTGATGAAAAGCTGACATAAGGCTGTCATTCGCGTCCGCCACGGTACGACCCACATCGCGCTGCGATGAGGAGGACGACGATGGCAAGCAAGCGCTACACGGGCAGCTGTCACTGCGGCAAGGTCCGCTTCGAAGCCGATATCGACCTAAGCGCCGGCACCGGCAAATGCAACTGCACCTACTGCACGAAGGCGCGCAGCTGGAGCGCCATCATCAAGCCGAACGCCTTTCGCTTGCTCGCGGGCGAGGAGGCTCTCGCCGATTACTCGCGCAGCCACGCCGTCCACCACCTGTCTTGCAAGGAGTGCGGGATGCAGCCGTTCGGACACGGGGATATTCCGGAGATCGGCGGCGCGTACTACTCCGTGAACCTGGCCTGCCTCGACGACGTGACGCCGGAGGAGCTGATCGCCGCGCCTGTGCGCTACTTCGACGGGCGGCATGATAACTGGATGTCGGCGCCCGCGGAGACGCGCCACCTCTGAAGCGCGATCTCCGTCACGAGACAGCTCAGGCATCCACCGCGGAGACGCGCCACCTTGGAAGCGCGATCTCCGTCACGAGACAGCTCTCAGGCATCCACCATCTCTTCCAGCTCCTTGCCGCGGGTCTCGGGCACGCTGTGCCACACGAATAGAAACGACACCGCGGCAAAACCCGCAAACAGCGCGTAGGACGCGCTCAGGCCCACGCCTTCGGCGAGCGCCGGAAAGGTCGAGCTGACGACGAAGTTCGCCACCCACTGGGCGGCGGCGGCAACGGCCAAGGCCGCCGCGCGAATCTTGTTCGAGAACATCTCGCTCAACAGCACCCAGACCACCGGTCCCCAGGACACGCCGAAGAAGATCACGTAGCCGTTGGCCGCGAACAGCGCGATCGTGCTGTACGGCGCGGCGATCTTGAGCGCGCCGCTCGAGGTATCGCCGTGCGCGAAGCACAGCGCCATGAGCGTGAGGCACAGCGTCATGCCGATCGAGCCAGCCAGCAGCAGCGGCCGCCGGCCGAGCTTGTCGACCAGCGCGATCGCAACGAGCGTGATGAGCACGTTGGTGATCGAGGTGATCACCGTGATCGTGAGCGCATTGGCCTCGGTGAGACCGATCGAACGCCGGAGCGTGGTCGAGTAGTAAAAGATCACGTTGATGCCGACGAACTGCTGAAAAAGCGAGAGCGCGATGCCCGTCCAGACGATGCCCAGCAGACCGAAGTGCGGACCGCGCAGGTCGCGTAAGGTGGGCACGTGCTCGCGCTCGAGGGTGCGCGCGATTTCAGCGACCTTCGCGCCGGCGTCGGCGCCGGGGAGCATCTGACGCAAGACTTGGGCAGCGGCCGTGTGCTCGCCCTTCGCCACCAGGTACCGAGGCGACTCCGGGATGCGCAGGACGAGCACGCCGTACGCGAGCGAGGGCACGATCCCGATGATGAACATCCAGCGCCAGGCCGCGAGTCCGAGCCAAAGCGCGCCGCTCGCGCCTCCGGCGAGGCGCGCGAGCAGCGCGTCGGCGAGGAGCGCAAAGAAGATCCCGAGCACGATCGCGAGCTGCTGGAGCGAACCGAGACGCCCGCGCACCTCCGCCGGTGCGACCTCCGCGATGTAGGTCGGCGCGACCACCGACGCCGTGCCCACGCCGACCCCGCCAAGCAGCCGCCACGCCATGAGATCCCACGGCGCGAAGGCCAAGCCGGAGCCGAGCGAGCTCGCGGCGAAGACCAGCGCGGCCAAGAACATGACGCGCAGCCTTCCCCAGCGATCTGCCAAGCCTCCGGCAAACCAGGCGCCGACCGCGGCGCCGACGAGCGCGCACGATACGGTCATGCCGGTCGCCCAGGAGCTGAGCGCGAAAGCTTGGCGAATCGCGTCGACCGCGCCGTTGATCACGGCGGTATCGAAGCCGAACAGGAAGCCGCCCAACGCTGCCGCGGAGGACACGAAGACAGCCGCCGAGCCGCGTGGCTCTCGGACGTGCGGAGCTCCCGTCACGCGCCGCGCGCTCCAGCGCGAGCGCCCATGCGCTCGCCCGTATCGTGTGCGCTGCACCGTCGCGCTCTCGCTCGTCGCACCCTTGCCCCCTGGTCGTCGACAGACTGATAGCACGCACCCCTTGCGAGCGGGGCAAAAGACGCAGCACACCTTGCCTTCGTGCTGAAGAGCGACGCGGGCGCGCCCGCATTGTATCCTGCGCGCAAAGGCGGTCGCACGATGATCGGAGAGACACCTCAGGGCTGGCGACGTACGCGCGAAGCGCGCACCTTGTGGTCTTGGCTCTGCGCGGGCGCGGCGGGGTGGACGCTCGCCTGCGGCGGACCAGCCGCGAACCCGCCTCGCGGCGCGCGAGCCGCGGACCAGCTCCAGATGCGCAAGCCCGACGATCTCGCGTCTCCCTCCGACGCGCAGGTGCTCGGCGCCTTCCGCCCCGTCGCGGCCAAGGTCGCGCCCGAGCGAGCTGCGAAGCCGAAGTCTGACGCGCGCGCCGCGCCTCCGCCTGCCATCCGCGTCGCGCGCGGCTCGTCGGCGCGACCTTACGCTTTGCGCGACCGCGAGCTCGTGCTGCCGAGCGGTCTGACGGTGCATCACGTGCCGAACGGCGTAGCGATCCGCACCGTGGAGGACGAGGGCGGCGGCCCAGTCTGGGAGTTCATCGACGTGCACGGGCGGCGCCTGGCGCTGCTGAAGGAGCAGTCTTGGCGCCGTGCGGCCGCCTCGGAGGCGCCTCTCCTCGAAGAATCCGCGACGGCGCGCACCCAAGCGACGCGCGGCGACTGGGCCAAGGCGCCGGTGCGCGTGGTCGTGGACCGCTTCCGCAGCGACAAGCAGATCTACACGCTCGAGCGGCGCGCGAGCGGCACCGACTGGATCTGGAGCGGACTCGAGTTCTCTAAGTAAGATCGTCGCAGGGATCGCGCTCGCCGAGCGGCAAGATGCGCACGGCGTTCTCGGGCATGCGCGGCATGAGCAGGCGGCGGCGCTTTGCGTCGTAGCCGATGTCCATGGTCAGCACGTCGACGAAGCGCGCGAACGCGGGCGGACCGTCCAGACGCCCGCGCAACACGCCGCCGGCTTCGAGGCTCGAGACCAACACGCAACCGCGCTCTGTGACCGCGATGCCGTCGAGCTGTCCGGTCGGGAGCGCGAGTTCGCTGCGTAACCCGCCGTCGGCGCCGAAGCGCAGCAGCTTGGCGGCGCCGAACGGGGCCATCAACAGGTCCGCCTCGAGCGCCGTGAGCCCGTTCGGGAAGTTCAGCTCGGAACCGCTGGCGATGCGGGCGATCTGACCGTCCAGTCCGATGCGATAGATCGCGTCCGTGCCGGTCGGCGCGATGCCGCTCTCGCTCGCGCGAAAGCCGCTGTCGCTGATCGCGACGCCGTCCGCCAGCGCGCTCACGTCGTTCAAAAACGTCGCACCCTCGATGGCCAGCGGCTCGAGCGCCGCGCCCGTGCGGCGGTCGAAGCGCCGCACGATCGTCAGATCGGCCACGAACAAGACGTCGCCCTGGAGCGCCAGGCCCTTGGGCGCGTCGAGTCCCGCGATCCATTCCCTCGCGAGCACGCGGCCATTCGGGTCGACGCGGCTGATGAAGCCGCGCCCGTCCTTCGCGAAGGGCGAGCCGGCGATGTTGCTGACCAGGTAGACGTCTGCGTCCGGATCGTGCAGCGCCGACTCGGGCTGCTCGAAGCCGCTGACATCGATGGGCGCGGCTTGCGTCGCGGCAGCTGGAGGCGCGGCATGACGAGCGCTGCACGCGGCGAAGAAGAGGATAGAGAGCGCTAGTTTTCGCATGCCGTTCGCGTACCGCGGGCGCGCGTGAGCCGCGCGCCCGAACCGGTCAGCTTTGCGCCCGAACGGCTCAACTCGGACGTTGGCGTGGCGCGGCGCCCGCAAACCGGCGGAACTGACGCGCGAACTTGGAGGGCGATCGGTAGCCGCAGCGCAGCGCGACTTCGGCCACCTGCGCCCCGGGGCGCGCGAGCAGCACGCGCGCGAGCGCCATGCGCTCTTCCGTGCGCAAAGCGCGCAGGCTCACTCCTGCTTGGGCGAGCCTGCGCCGCAGCGTGGCAGGACTGACCGCCAGCTTGCGCGCGACGATCTCTGTCGACAGCTCTGCCTCGGGAGCCTGGCGCACCAGCTTGCGCACGGCGAGCACCAGGTCGGCCTCGCCGCTGCCCTCGTGCACGGCTCGGCGCGAGGCGGCGTGCTGCAGCGAGAGCGCGAGCAGCAGGTCCTCGAGTCGATGCCGCAGCAACGCCGCCGGCGTGTCCTCGACCAGCAAGCTGCGCGCGAAGTGGAGGATGGCCTGAAGCGCCGGAGCGCTCGCGCGCAGCACGTGGGGGCGCGCGGGGTCGAATGCGCCCGACTGCCCGTGCGCGCAGAGCTCTGGATGGCGTACGGTGAGGGCCGCCGAGACCTCCGGGTCTACCTCGACCACGAACGAGCGAAAGCGCCCATCCGGTGCGTCCGGCGTGCTGGTCACGGAGAGCGGCACGCGCGCGGGAAAGACGATCACGTCGCCGCGCTCGGCCGTCCAGCGCGCGCCTTCGAGGGCAATTTCCTTGCGACCGCTCAGCACCGCCACGATCAACGGCTGTTCGACCGCGAAATCGGCGAGGTAGACGATGCGCCGCGCGCTGAAGCCGCTCGCCGCTGCCAGCCGCCGCGCGACGATGGGCTCCGGCGAATCGCTCGGCGCGAGCTGTGCCGCCAGCGCCGAGAGCTCCGCCAAGACGGACTCGTGATCTTCGATGCAGCTCATGATCGCTGCGATAGCACGCGCTGGTGCCGGCGCGCGGCTGAAGTCGAGGCGCGGCGCGCGTCGACGCGCGCGCTCGTTCCGCCTCACTGCGCGCGCATGAAGCGCGGGATCGCGTTGCCGTGCCCGGAGAGCCGGGCGCCGCTCGTGACCTCGAAGTGCGCCTCCTTCACGTCCTCGGAGCTGCCGCCTACGAAGACGGTGAACGCTCCCGGCTCGACGATCCGCTGGAAGTTCTCGTCGAGCAGCGCGAAGTCG
>CAZYWR010000232.1:0-4674 GCA_964651185.1 uncultured Polyangiales bacterium | reverse complement strand
GGCACGATCTTCGGCGGCGTCCCGAACTGCCAGGCGCTGTCGGCGTCGTTGTACGCCCAAGCCGGCGGCAACCCGGCGCACAGCATGGACCTAGCGAGGTTCTTGCTCGCGCAAGGGACCGTCCGCTACACGCTCGGGACCTTCACGTTGCCCTACCAATTCGCGGCGGGTCTGACGGGCCGAGGCCACGCCGAGGCCTTGCTCGCGAGCCTCTCCGGCGTGAGCCCGGAGGCGCGCGAGCTCGCCACATTGCTGGCGCTCCACAGCGGACCGCTCAGCGCCGACGAGCTCGCGCGTGCGCGCGGCGAGAGTCCGCGCACGGTGCTGCTCGGACTCGAGGAGCTGGTTCAGCGCGGCGCCGCGGTCGCGCGAGGAGAGCGCTTTTGCTGCGCGAGCGAAGCGCTGCGCGCGGTGCTCGCGGACGGCTTGGAGCGCGCGCGCGCTCGCTCCCTGCACGCTGCGCTGGCGCGCGCGCTGGCCGCGGAAGAGGCGAGCTCGCTCGACGCTTTGTTCGCGCGGGCCGCTCACCTGCTGCGCGCCGGCGAAAGCGAGCGGCTCGAGGCGGCTTATCTGCTGGCGCGCGCGGCCGAGCGCCACAGCTTCGAGCTCGGCATGATGCGCGCAGCGCTGCCCTTGCTCGAGGAGGCGCTGGCGATCCTGACGCATCACGGCCACTCCGACGAGGGCTGCATCGGACTGCTCGTGCCCCTCAGTCTGTCCGGGTTCTACGGTGAGATCGCCGCCCAGCGCCGCTACCTCGATCGCGCGCTCGGGGCGCTGGCCTCGATTTGCGGGCTCACGCGCGCGCGCCGCTTGGCCCGCTGGATCGGCCCCCGAGTCGCGCTGTTCGTCGGGCTGCTGAGCGCCTTCCTCGTGCACCTCTGCCGCCGGCGCGGCCCGACGCGACGCTCGTTCATGGCACACCTGGAGACCCTCACCGCCGTGACCGGACCGGCCACCGCGGCCGCCGCGTGCAGCTTCGACGTCGACGAGGCACGCCGGGTCGTGGCGTGGCTCGAGCCGCTCGCCGCCGCACCGCGGCACAGTCCGCTCTTCTTCATGTACGAGTTCTGTCTCGCGACCACCGAGCTCGTGGGCGCCAAACTCCATAGCGCGGCCCAGCGCTACGCATTCTTACTCTCCGTCTACGAGCGCCCCGTGCTCGGCATCGACGCCAAGCACGCGATCCAAATCCGCGCAGGCTGCCTCAACGGCAGAGCCCAGGCGGTGGTCACCGACACCGCGCCCGAGGCGCTCGTGCTCGCGGACCAGCTCGAACAAAGCGGCGGCGGCGCGTTCTTCGCGCCCCACGCCGAGGGCATCCGCGCCACCTATCACGCCTATCGCGGCGAAGCCCAGCGCGCGGCTCTGCACCGCGAACGCGCGGAGGTGCTGTCGCTGCGCGCAGGGACCTGCTGGTCCGCCCTGAGCGTGCTGAGTGTGCGCTCGGTGTTGCCGTTCGCGTTGACGGGCGACCTGATCGGTCTGGTCCGCGTATTGGCCGATCTGGAGCAGCTCGCGAAGCTATCGGCCAGCCTGGAGGCGTTGTACGGGCTCGCCCAGGCGCATCTCGAGCTCCTGCGCGGGCACGCCGAGCAGGCACGCGCGCGCTACGAGCGCATCTTCGCAGGCGCGATCGCACGTTCGCTGCCGACCTACGTCGTCGAGCGCTCGCTCCACGCGCAAGCGCTCTCGATGCTCGGCGAGCACGCCGCCGCCCGTGCGCTGTGCATCGACCTGCTCGCCGAGCTCGAGCACAGCAGCCACATCAACGACATGTTCTACTGCGTCCCGCGCGAAAAGCTGGCTTGGGCCGAAGCCGAGCTCGGCCATCGAGACCGCGCGATCGAGCTGCTCGACGCCTGTTTCGCGCGGGCCAAGGCCTATGAGAATCCGCTGCTCCTCGGCACCTTGCACCGGACACGCGCGCACGTGGCGGCGCTGGCGGGCGACCGCGTCGGCTTCGAACGCCATTTTGCGGCCATGGGCGAATACTTTCGCGGGACCGACAACCCCCGCTTGATCCAGCAGTGCGAGACGTTGCGGGCAGAAGCTTACCGTCTCGGCGTCTGCGATCCGGTCGCGCCGCGCCCGGGGTTCGACGATCTGGACGCTCAGACCGTCATCGAGCCGGTCGCCTGAAGTACTTGGCCACATCCGGCGCGCGCTCTCGAAGAGCCGGCGGACGCGCGCGTCTCGCGGTGCGCCGAGCTCTTTGATTAATGGGTTGCCGGCCGTATCAGCTCGGTGATAGAGATGCCGACCTCAGCTTGGCCTACCGCTGCGCGCGCCGAAGGCGACCGTAAGCCCCTGACCTTACGCTCCCCACGGCTCGAGCGCGTCATCTGCTCACGCGCAGCGCCGCCTGCCTCGACCGCATGACTTCGCTCGCGCGCGCTTGCGGCGCGCGGGCACTGACAAGGATCGCCATGGAGCCGAGCGCCAAAAAGGTCTCGTTTGCCGGCCTGTTCATGATCACGCTGGCCACGTTGATGTACGAGATTCTGCTGACGCGGATCTTTAGCGCGACCCTGTTTTACCACTTCGCCTTCGTCGCGCTCTCGATCGCGCTCTTCGGCATGACGGTGGGCGCCTTGGTCGTGTACCTGTTCCCGCACCGCTTTCCGAATGCGGGGGTCGACCGGCAGCTCGCGCTCTACTCGCTCGCGTTCGCCGTCAGCATTCTGCTCTCGTTCCTGCTGCACCTGGCGCTGCCGCTGGTCCTCACGTCGACCATTCCAGCGGTCACGACCGTCACGCTTAAGTACCTCATCATCAGCGTACCCTTCCTGTTCAGCGGCATCTGCGTGTGTTTGGCGCTGACGCGCTTTCCGAGCCAGGTGAGCGGACTGTACGCCGCCGACCTGGTCGGATCCTCCATCGGCTGCCTCGGCGTGTTGTTCGCGCTCAAGTTCGTGGACGCTCCGACCGCCGTCGTCCTGGTCGCCGTGATCGCCGCCATGGGTGCGGCGCTGTTCGCGTCGGCCTCTGATGGCCGGCTGCGGCAGGGATGGGCCTGGGCGTTCGCCGCCAGCTGTCTGGTGCTGACCCTGGTCAACACCGCCATGGCGCGCACCGGCAACTCACTCTTACGCTTGGGCTGGGTCAAGTTCGAACGCGAAGGGGAGCTCCTCCACGAACGCTGGAACTCCTTCTCGCGCATCACGGTTCAAGGGGACCCCAAGGCCGTGCACGAGCCATTCGGTTGGGGGCTCAGCTCGACCTACCCGAAGGGACGCCAGGTACCGCAGCTCAAGCTCACCATCGATGGCCTAGCCGGCACGGTCCTCACCAAGTACGACGGCGATTTCGGCGCGCTGGACTACCTTCGCTACGACATCACCAACCTGGTGCACACAGTCCGGCCCGGCGCGCGCGTGCTGGTGATCGGCGTCGGCGGTGGACGCGATCTGCTCTCGGCGCTCTCGTTCCAGCAGCGATCGGTCACGGGCGTGGAGCTCAACGGCGATACGCTCAACACGATCAACGAACGCTTCGGCGACTTCACGGGCCACCTCGATCGCGACCCTCGCGTACGTTTCGTCAACGACGAGGCGCGCGCGTATATCGCGCGCCAAGAGGAGACCTTCGACATCATCCAGGCCTCGCTCACCGACACTTGGGCGGCGACGGCAGCCGGCGCGTTCGTGCTGAGTGAGAACTCGCTGTATACCGTCGAAGCGTTTCGGACCTTCCTCGAGCGGCTCACCCCGCGCGGCATTCTGACGGTCTCGCGCTGGTATCAAAAAGACCTGCCGGCCGAGGCGTATCGACTCACCGCGCTCGCCATGCAGGCGCTGCGTGAGCAAGGCGTGGAGGAGCCGCGCCAGCACATCTTCCTGGCCACCCACATCACCGACCATGCGCGCAGCTGGATGACCGGCGACCTCCCGGAGGGCGTCGGGACCGCCACCATTCTGGTCAGCAAGGAGCCGTTCGCCGCCGCCGATCTCAATCGGCTGGAGCAGGTGGCCCGCCAGCTCGACTTCGGCGTGGCGCTCAGCCCGCGCGCGGCGCCCGATCGCGTGCTGCGCGAGATGTCCGGCACACGTGATCTGGACGCGTACGCGGCGCGCTATCCCCTCGACATCTCACCTCCGCGCGATGACCGCCCCTTCTTCTTCTACACGTTCCGCGTCAGCGATTTGGCCAGCTGGTCCAAAGAGCAAGGCATGAACGATCCCAACCGCTGGGCGATGATCATGCTGGCGGCCCTGTTCGCGATCATCTCCGGGCTGACCGTCGCGTGCATCGTGCTGCCGCTTTGGCTGCGCTCCCGCCGTGGGGCGCTGCGCGGTTCGCTTCCCCTCGTGCTGTTCTTCGCGTGCATCGGGCTCGGCTTCATGACGCTCGAGATCGCGCAGATGCAGCGCCTGAGCATCTTCCTCGGGCACCCCACCTACGGTCTATCGGTCGTGCTCTTCAGTCTCTTGCTTTCGAGCGGACTCGGCAGCTACACCACGCGAACCGTCAGCGTGCGCGGCGGCGTCAAGCGCTTGTTCATGCTGCTCGCGGCGCTCGCGATCATCGGCCTGGCGACTGTGCCGATCACGCGCGCGTTCACCGCCACGTCCGTGACCGTGCATATCCTGGTCTCGGTCGCCTTACTGTTCCCGATGGGCTTTTTCCTGGGCATGGCGTTTCCGCTCGGCATGAAGGCGGCGCAGGAGCGAG
>CAZYWR010000231.1:0-4062 GCA_964651185.1 uncultured Polyangiales bacterium | reverse complement strand
CGCACGCGGCAGTTCGGTTGTATGCCGATCCGCATCTGATTCGTATTTTAGAAATACACCGAGCGCTTACGATTCGATTCATGAAAGGTCAGACATGCGAGCGTATAACGATACAGTCCCCGCAGCCGTGGCGACTACCCGCGGCGCGGCCACTTGTTTGACGGGCAAGAAGATCAAACGCGACGTGCTGACGATCGCACTGATGACAGTCAGCGTCGTCACGCAAGGTTGCGTCGAGAGCGCGTCGAATGACGATGTGAATGTCGGCGAGACGACTTCTGCGCTGACGAACGGCAACACAGCCCAGCAGCAGGTCTATTGCGATCTACGTCGTTTTCTAGGCGCACCTCCGGAAGTGCGTGCGGCGCACAGGGAGTGGCCACTCGCAAACCGCGACTACGCTGCGACGCGCGCTACCTTTGATTCTAATATTCGCAGCTCGAACGTTTCGAAGCTCGCGCAAGCTTGGTCGTTCGCGCTCACGGCGCCGATCAATGAGCTCGGTTCGGCAACCGGGTCGACACTCGTGCTCAACGGCACAGCCTATTATGTCGACGAGCTCAGCAACGTATTCGCTTTGGATGTGGCGACCGGCGCTTTGCGCTGGGAGAAACGCTATGACACGCCGAGTTCGAGTCCGAATGGGCTCGCGGTCGGTTGGGGCAAGGTGTTCGTGGCGTCGAGCGACAAGACATTTGTGGCGCTCGATCTCAAGACAGGCAGAGAGTTGTGGAAAGCGCCGTTGGATGTGCCGACGAACGCCGGCATCGGGATCGCGCCGATCGCATACGATGGTCTGGTGTATCTCAGCACCGCACCGGTCAACTCGAGTAGTGAGTATGCAGGCGGTGTGATCGGCACGCTCTACGCGTTGGACCAAGCGACCGGCGCGATCGTGTGGAGCTTCGCGACAGTCAAAGATGCAAACCTGTGGGGCAACCCAGCGATCAACAGTGGCGGCGGCGCATGGTATCCGCCGACGATCGATGAACTTCGCTCGGTGATGTACTGGGGCATCGGCAATCCGGCACCCTATCCTGGCACGAGCGATTTCCCACTCGGGTCGAGTCGTCCTGGTCCGAATCTCTATACCGATTCAGTTGTGTCACTGAGTCTAACGCGGGGCGACTTGCACTGGTATTACCAAGAACGCCCGCACGATCTGTTCGATCTCGACTTTCAGAATCCGCCGATCCCACTCACGATTCGTGCGCACGGACGCGAGCGTAGCTTGGTGATCGGTTCCGGAAAGACCGGCACGGTGGTCGCGCTCGATCCGGATCGAGGCGGCAAAGTCGTTTGGCGCACCTCGGTGGGCAAACATCAGAACGACACGTTAGATAACTTCTCCGACGCAGGCGTTGAGGTTTATCCGGGTGCGCTCGGAGGGCTCGACACACCGCTGGCTTACGCCGACGGCACGTTGTACGCGCCGGTGGTTGATTGGGCCAGCACGTATCTGCCGACGCAAGCGGAAGGTCTCGAGCAAACAGCCACCGGTGAGTTGGTCGCGATCGCCGCGAGCGATGGCAGTGTGCGTTGGAAAGTCGATCTCACAGCGCCGCCCTTCGCAAGTGTCACGGTGGTCAACGACGTGTTGTTCACTGCGACGTTAGATGGAGTCGTCCACGCATTCGATCGCGCGGATGGCAGCGAACTCTGGCACTACCAAGCTCCAAGCAGCATCAACGCGCCGATCACGGTCGTCGGTGATCGCGTGCTGATTCCAGCAGGTCTCGGTGCAGCCCCGGTGCTGATTGCACTTCAGCTCTCCGATTCGTCACATTAGGCGTGACGTCGTCAGCTAAGGAGTCTTTTCAAAAGAACGCCTGGCCGTCGCGCGGTCCGACGAAGTAGACGGCTTCTACGTTTCCAGGGTAGTCGTCGAGTCCTGCTCGATGAGCACCCTCCTGCGCCGAAAGGCGCTCGGCGATGTCGCATAGCTACGCCTGGCCCTGCGCGCGAATCGCCACGCGCAGGTACCCTTGCGACCGCCCTCCGTATCAGTCACAGGTGAGCCGCGATCCGACTGGAAACTAGAAACCACATCCTACAAGCGCGCCGCAGCTTTCGCCACCGACGCCCGTACTGCCGGGCATCCGCGCGATTCCAAGTCTCGACTCACCAGTCTGCTCATGGATTTCGACTTGTACGTGGCTCACACGCGTTGACGAGCTCCGCCAGCCTCTACTTTTTTCTGATGGCGAGCTCGCCGAGCAGCCACTCGGCGCTGGCGAGGAAGCGCTCCACGTCGCCGTAGGAGCGCGCGACCAGCAGCGCGCCCTCGAGCGCGCCCAGCAGCGTGCGCGCGACCTCGCTCGCCGGCGGCGTGAAGCGCAGCTCCTTGGCCTTGCGCCCCTTGTCGAGCGTCTGCGTCAGCCACTGCTCGTTGGCGTCGAAGAAGCGGCGCACGCCCTCTCGCATGCCCTTCGGCAGCGTGAGGAACTCCGCGGCCAGCATGCCGCACAGACACATGCGCTGGTCGCGCAGCACCGCGGCGTAGAGGTCGATGTAGCCGCGCAGCTTGTGGCCCGCGTCGCGCTGGCTCTCGTCGAGCGCGCGCAGCGCCGCGAAGAAGGTCTCGTGGTAGCGCGCGATCAGGCTCTGGCCGAGCTCGGCCTTGGTCGGGAAGTGGTAGTGCAGGCTCGCCTTGGTGATGCCCACCTGCTCGGCGATGTCCGCGTAGCTGAAGCCGTTGAAGCCCTGGATCTGCACCAGCCGCTCCGCGACGTCGAGGATCTGCTGCGCGGTCGTCGAAGCTTCCCCCGGACTTTTCATGGGCATCCATTTTCATGAACTTTTCGCCGCGAATTGACAATCTATCTATTAGTTGATAGATGACTTGCCGAAGGCATCGAGGTGCGCTGCCCTTCCCAGGCGCAGCGCAGGAGGCAGGCCATGGCAAAGAGCGAGCACAAGACGTTTCAGCGCCCGGACGAGCTGCGCGAATTCCCCAACGGCAAGGCCGAGATCCTCAAGGTCGGCGGGGGCGAGGTCGGGCGCTTGGTGTTTCAACCGGGCTGGCGCTGGTCGACCGACGTCAAGCCGATCGCCAAGACCGCGAGCTGCGAGGCGCCGCACTTTCAGTATCACGTCGCCGGCACGCTCGCGATCCGCATGGACGACGGCACCGAACTGATCGCCGGGCCGGGCGACATCACGGCGCTGCCGAGCGGCCACGACGCCTGGGTGGTGGGCGACGAGCCGGTCGTGGTCGTCGACTGGTGCGGCGCCAGCAACTACGGCAAGCACCAGCACTGAGGTCGCGAGCTGCGTTTCACGTGGCGCGTGGACGGCCAACCGGCGACGGTGACAGCCCACGGCGTGACAACCACTTTTGCTTACGATGACGCCGGCCATGGCAACGCGATAGGTTCCGTCGACGACCTCGGGCAAAGTAAGACATTCAGCTACGACGATCGTGGAAATGTAGCCAGCTTCAGCGACGGCACTGCGTCGAGCAGATTCGTCTACGACACAAACAATCGCCTGATCCAACAGACCGACGGGTCGGGCAACTCCACTGCGTTCCGTTACGCGGCGAGGGACTGCGGTTGCAGCGAGGAAGATCTCGTCACGGCAATCCATACACCTGACCTTCCGCCTGATGCCGCGTGGACGATGTCTTACGAGTGGCGCAGAGCGGTTTGGGGGTCGCGGACGCAAGGGTGCCGGTGCGGTGCGCGCGTAGTGTCAGGTCGCTACGCTACGTCGCCGAGCGCCTTACGGCGCAGAACGGTGCTTCTCCAGTAGGGCGGACCGCAGCTCGGGGAACGACGCGGTATGTCGATGGGCTCGCCGAGCGCTACCAGGTAGCGGGCGATGCTCTGAGACTCGGTCACGAACGCGCCGGCGCACCAAACGTTCGAGCACCTCGCCCACCTCTTGCGTCGACAAGCGGCCGAGCTCTCGCCACGCGAGCTCGCCGCCCTGCTCGTGATACGTCCCGTCCAGCAGCAGCACGTGCAGGTGCGGGTTCAGCCCCAAGTCCGAAGACGTGCGCTGCACTACCGTCAACGCTCCCGTCTTGCCCCCACGCGCGCCGCGCGATGCGCCTCGCTG
>CAZYWR010000230.1:0-9570 GCA_964651185.1 uncultured Polyangiales bacterium | reverse complement strand
TCGTCGAGCTCGAGCCGAGCGGGCGCGTCGGCGTGCGGCGGATACACGTCGACGATCGATCCGCGCACCGCGAAGCTGCCGGGATCCTCGACGAGCGGCACGCGTAGATACCCCGAGCCAGCCAGCAGATCGATCAGCTCGCTGCGGTCGATCAGGTCGGCCACCCGGAGCTGGCGCGAACGCGCGCGCAACGCCTCGCGCGGCGCTACCTTGCGCAGCAGGGCTGCGACAGGCGCAACCAGGAATTGCCAGGGCAGGCCGTGAGCCAAGTGACAGAGCGCGGCGACGCGCTCCATGGCTGCTTTGCGGTCAGCGGCCACCTGCAGAAACGGCGAGCTATCAGGCGTCGGAAAGCGCAGCACGGGGAGCGCGTCGGACGCAGCGCGCGTTCGCGCATCCCGTGCGGAATCGGTCGCTCCGGCGCGCGAGCTCGCGGCTGAAGCGCGGCTTTCGGTGCGCGCGCCGGGCTCCGCGGTCCGGCCCGCCACGCCGAAGAAGCGCAAGTCCTGCGCGCAGGCGATGGCGCTGTCTTGGTCCGCGGTGATGACGAGCATCTGCGGCGCGCTCTTGCGCGCCGCCTCGGTGAGCAGCAGCGCCAGCGCGCCGCCGGGCAGGCCCGTGAAATCGAGCCGTTCGCGGCCGGCCAGGCGCCGGGCCGCGTCGTCGAGCGTCGTGTTCGCGCGCGTAAGCCCGGCTTCGAGCACGAAGCGGTCAGGCGTAGGGACGTTGGGCACGTGTCCCCCGTGTTAGCTCCCGCGCGCAACGGCGCAAACGCCGCTCCGGCTGCGCGCGCCAGGCCGGGTATGCACGTTGCTTCGTCCGTTGCAGACGGACCCATCTTGCCCAGGAGCATCGCCATGCAGCTCTCTTCGTGCGAAGTCTGCGGGAACCAGTACGACAAGACCTTTCAAGTGACCTTGGGAGGCGCGACCCATACCTTCGACAGCTTCGAATGCGCCATCCACGCGCTCGCGCCCAAATGCGATCATTGTGCCTGTCGCATCGTGGGCCACGGCGTGGAGCAAGACGGGCGCATGTTTTGTTGCGCGCATTGTGCGAACGCCAAGGGCCAAGGCGGGCTGATCGATCGCTCCGACACCCGCGTCTAGACGGCTCGCCCTTGCGCGCATGCACGATTGAGGGCGCGAGGCTTGCAACTTGAAGCGTGTGCGCGCCGTATCGCCTCAGGCATCCAATTCGCCACGGCGAACTTTATCAGCCGTCTAGGTCGGGTTGGCGTTGAACGGACGCTTGCCCGCACCAGTCGCACCGGTCGCCGCGTCAGCGCCGCCGCTCGCTCGCGACCTCGGGCGCAGCCCGCGCGGGCGCTGGCGCGGCGCGTGCGGCCTGCGCGAGGAGCGCTTGCACCTCTTCGTCGCTCGTTTGATCGAAGTGACGGTACCAGCGGCCCACGGAGGAAAAGGGTTCGGGCGTGGTCGCGCACACGATCTCGTCGACCTCACGTCCGAGGTCGCGACAGGTTTCAGGCGATGCGACGGGCACGCCGACCACGATTCGGGCGGGGCTGAGCAGGCGCAGCGCGCGCGCCGCCGCGCGCATGGTCGAGCCGGTCGCCAGACCATCATCGACCAGGATGACGCAGCGTCCGCGCAGCTCGCGCGCCGTGCGCCCGCCGCGGTAGAGCCGCTCTCGACGCTCGAGCTCCATGGCTTCGCGCGCCGCTGTTTGCTCGAACGCAGGGGAGGACAGGGGCACGTGTTCGGCGACGTCAGGGTTGAGCACGCGCACGCCGCCGGTCGCGATCGCGCCCATCGCGTACTCTTCGTGTCCGGGATAGCCCAGCTTCCGGACGACGAACACATCGAGCGGCGCCCCCAACGCTCGCGCGACCTCGAAAGCCACGGGCACGCCACCCCTCGGGAGGCCGAGGACGACGGTATCATCCCGCCCTCGCAGGTGTGCGAGGGCGCGCGCGAGCACCCGTCCGGCGGCGCGGCGATCTTCGAATTTCGTGCTCATGGAACCTGCCAGGAAGAGTCGAGGACTGTCACCGGCGCCCGTGCTCGACGCCGCGGCCGCCCTCGAACAGTGCAATCACTGCACCAAGGTCATGCGGCATCGGTCCTTCGCACGCCTCGACGGCCGTCGCTGGCAGAGTGACAGTTGATCTGCACCAAGGTCATGCGGCATCGGTCCTTCGCACGGGCTGCTCAGTCGCAGCCTTCGAGGATTCAGTCGCAGCGCTCGAGGATGTGGGTGATCACGGTCGCGCCGGTGCCGCCGACGTTTTGCGTCATCGCGATCTCTGCGTCGGGCACCTGGTTCTTGCCCGCCGTACCCGTCAGCTGTGCGAAGGCCTCTGCGAATTGGTAAACGCCCGTGGCGCCTACGGGATGGCCGCGGCCCTTGAGCCCGCCCATGGTGGTGATCGGCAATCTGCCTTCGCGGCCGATTTCGCCCTCGAGCCCGAGCGTGTAGCCCCGTCCCTCCGGGGCAAATCCCGCCGCTTCCAGCGACAGCACGGACATGATCGTATAAGCGTCGTGGCACTCGAACAGATCGATGTCAGCCGGCTTGAGCTTCGCCTGCTCGAACGCGCGCTTGGCCGAACGCTCGACCCCCGCGAGCCACAGCAGCGCCGCGCGGTCGTCGAGTGCGAGCGCGTCCGTGCCCACCGCCGAGGCGCGGACCTTCACCAGCGGTTGGCCCTCGCTGCGCAGGCGCCTCGCCACGTCTTCGGAGACCAGCACCACCGCCGCCGACCCGTCACAGATCGGCGACACATCGAAGAGCCGCAGTGGCCCTTCGACCTGCCGGGACGTCGCGTAGGTCGCCTCATCGATCTCTTTGTGAAAGAGGGCGTTCGGGTTGTTGTTCGCGTTGCGATGCGCGTTGATCGCGAACGGCGCGAACACGCTGCTGCCGACCTCGTAGGTCTCCATGTAGGCTCGCATCATCCGCGCGTTGAGCGAGAGGAAGGTCTCGCCGCGGCTCCCCTCCTTCTCCCAATCCGACGCGGTAGCGAGGGCGCGCGTCGTGCGCTCCTTCGGGGCGTGGGTCATGCGCTCCACACCGCACACGACCACGACGTCGTGCGCTCCGCTCTGGATGGCCATCACGCCGAAACGGAGCGCGGCGCCCCCGGATCCGCAGGCGGCCTCGATGGTGGCGGCTTCGATACCTCCAAGCCCGACTTGCTGCGCGATCAGCGCCCCCATCTGCTGCTGCTCTGAGAGGATGCCGCTCAGCATGTTTCCCACGTACAGAGCCGTCGGCCCCTCGAGCCGGCTGCTCTGCATTGCGGCCCGCACGGCGGTCGCCCCGAGCTCGCGCACTTCTTCCGTCGTCTGCTTGCTCACGGGGGTCTGACCGACGCCAGCGATGAACACGTTACGCACGCCACACCTCCTCGAGCGGACGACCTTTACAAATCAACACACCCTTGAAGCTGTAGCAGAGTCAATTGCTGCGGCGCAAGGTAAACGTCGAACGCGAAGACCGCTTTGCGCTGCGCAAACTAGGCTGGCTTCGAGCGCTTCTGCAGCGGCTTTGCGGGTTAACTGCTCGCTGATCTGTTGTAAAGCGACGGGTAAATGACGCGCTTAGAGCATTTCAAGGGTGGTTCCCGACCGTTCAGATACCGCGGTGGACTGTTCGCGGCGCACACTTTGGCTGGCGTCGTTATAAGTGCTACACGGCCCCGCCCACGGTAGCCCCACTGAACTGACACGTCAGTCTAGTTTTCCGGTTCCCTTCCCCACGAACCCTCGCTAGCTTTCTCCGGGCCCCACGCCCCAGGGGAGCGTCCGCTTGCCGACCACCACCGCCGCTTTCTTTCGCGTCGAAGGCACGCTCGTCGATCGGGGCGCGCTCGGGGCGTCCGCCTACTTCGCCAGCAACGCCCAAGGCTTCACCGAGCGAGCCTTGCGCGTGGGCGCGCTCGCCCTGGGCGCGCCCCTCTACGGCGTGCTCGCCCGAAGCGACCGTACCCTCGCCACCCGCGCCGCTTATGCCGCCCTTCGTCACATGTCGGAAGACCGCGTCGCCGAGCTCGCGGACGAGTACTACGAAGAAATCCTGAAGCTGCGCGTCTACGACCGCGGCCGCGAGCTCGCCAAACAGGCGCGCCGCGACAAGCAGAGGGTCGTGCTGTTGAGCGAAGGCATCGAGCCGGTCGTGTCGCGCCTGGCGAGCGAGCTCGAAGCCGACGATTACGTGTGCAATCGCCTCGAATACGTAGGCGGCGAGGCGACGGGGAAGTTGCTCGACCCGGTGATCGGCGGCCACGACTCGGGTGCCTGGGTCAAGCAGTACGCCGCCGCCCACGCACTCGACCTGGCGCATTCGTGCGCATACGCGGCGCACGGGGCGGATCTGTTGCTGCTCTCGGCAGTCGGCCGGCCGTGCGCGGTCAACCCCGACTTGACGTTGCGCGCGGCCGCGCGCGCCGCCGACTGGCCTGTGCTCGAGTACCGCTGACGTTCACGCGCGCCGAACGGCGCTCCCTACCGGTCGTATCCCGTAGGGCAATCACACGAGGGAGCGAATGACGAAGCCGCTATCGATCCAGGACGCGCTCTCGGGACGGCACATCCTGTTCACCGGGGCGAGCGGGTTTCTGGGCAAGGTCTGGCTCTCGATGATGCTCGAGAAGGTGCCCGACGTGGGGCGCATCTACGTGCTCTTGCGCGGCAAGAAGGGCCAAGACGCCCGCGCCCGCTTCGTGCAGCTGTTGAGCGAGTCGTACGCCTTCGCGCGCCTGCACGAGCAGCTCGGCGAAGGCCTCTCGCGCTTCGTGTTCGATCGCGTAGAGGTAGTTCCCGGCGACGTCTCGCAACCGGGACTCGGCGTGGAGCCCAAGCTCAGGCGACGCATCCAGCAGAAGCTCGATTTGGTCGTGCACTGCGCGGGGCAGGTCGACTTCAACCCGGAGCTGAGCGAGGCGCTCGAAACCAACGTCGAAGGGACGATCCACGCCGCGGAGTTCGCGGCCGAGGCCAAGCGCGCCGGCTTCGTGCAGGTTTCGACCTGCTTCGTCGCCGGCAACCGCGAGGGGCGCATCCTCGAAGAGGCCGCGCCCAACTACGCGCCGAACGGCGCGCCCTTCGACGTCGAAGCCGAGTACGCGCACCTCCAGCAGCTGGTGCGCGAGGTGCACGAGCAGACCTCGAGCGAGCGCGCGCTCATCGAGCTGCGGGACGAGGTGATCGAGAGCGTCAAACAGAAGGGCCACGACCCCGGCAATCACGTGCTGGTCGAGCGTATCGTCAAGCGCGAGGCCAAGGCGCGCCTGAGCGACCGACTCGTGCAAGCCGGCAAGGAGCGCGCGCGCGTGTGGGGGTGGCCCAACGTCTACACGTTCACGAAGAGCATGGCCGAGTCGTTGCTGCTGGCGCGTTTTCCCAGGCTCCGAAAGACCTTCTACCGGCCCGCGATCATCGAGAGCGCGGTCGCCTTTCCGCTGCCCGGGTGGAACGAAGGGCTCAACACCTCGGGCCCGCTCGTGTACTTCACGGGCACCTGGTTTCGCCATCTGCCGGCGCGCAAAGACAAGCCCCTGGACGTGGTGCCGGTGGACTACTGCTGCGCGGGCCTGATCGCCGCGGGCGCCGCGGTCGTCGCGGGCCGCGCGCGCCCCGTGTACCAGTGCGCCACCAGCGACCGCCATCCGCTCACGGTCGGACGCGGGCTCGAGCTCACCTCGCTCGCGCATCGCAGGCATTACCGCCGCCATGGGGAAGACGCGGTCGAACGCATCTTCCTGTCGCGCTGGGACAACCGCGTGGTCTCGGACGATCACTTCATGAGCATCGACAACGTACGCAAGCTCGCGCAGTGGGTGGCGGAGCTCGCACGCGAAGCGCCCGACAGCTGGCCCAAGCGGCTGCGCAGCGAGCTGAAGAAACTCGGCTCGAACAGCGATCGGCTCGATCGGCGCCTGAGCGTCGTAGAGAAGGTCATCGAGACTTATAAGCCGTTCGTCTACGACAACCGTCAGACCTTCGCTTGCGACGAGCTGGTCGGACTCGCGGTGGAGGAGCCCTTCTTCCACTACGAGCCGCGTCAGATCGACTGGCGGCGCTACTGGATCGATCAGCACGTGCCGGGCCTGCGCCGCTGGTCGTTTCCGCTGATCGAGAACGGAAAGGTCGAGATCTATCGACCGCAGTTCCCGGTCTGCTGTCCGGAGCCGGAAGCCTCGCGAGAGAGCACGAGCGAACGCGAGCAGCGCGGCGCGACAGCGCGCGAGCGCAGCGATGACCAGACCTCCGACGAGGCGCGGCCGCAGGCGGCGTCTGCGCGGCGCCGGCGGGCTCGCAGCGCCGAGGCCCCGGAGGTCGCGGAATGACCATCTTCCTGACCGGCTCGACGGGCTACATCGGCTCCTACCTCGCGCATGGCCTGCTCGGCGAACACCGCCAGCGGCTCGCGCTGTTGGTGCGCGCGAAGAGTCAAGACGAGGGCGCGCGGCGGCTGTGGCAGGCGCTGCAGCTGCATATGGACTTCCCGACTTTTTACGCGCACCTCAAGGAGCGCGTCGATCTCTATCTAGGCGATCTGACGGAACGGAATTTCGGGCTCGACGACGCCAGCTATCGCCGGCTCGCGCACGAGGCCACGAGCGTCTTGCACTGCGCCGCGTCGCTCAACCGCAAGTCGAACAAGGCCTGCTTCAACGTGAATCTACGCGGCACGCTGGAGGTCGTGAAGCTCGCGCGCGCGGCGCAAGATCACCACGGCCTGCGCCGCTTCAGCGACGTGTCGACGGTGGCGGTCACGGGCGAGGTGAACCACGCCGTCGTGCACGAAGACGAGGCCATCGACTGGAAGAAGAGCGACTACGATCCTTACTCGCGCACCAAGAAGTTTTGCGAGCACATGGTCCACGAGCTCCTGCCCGACGTGCCGATCACCGTCTTTCGCCCGAGCACCGTGCTCGGCGACAGCCGGCGCCCAGAGACCACGCAGTTCGACATGGTGCGGGCGTTCGTGTTTTTGGCCAAGCTGCCCGTGCTGCCGCTCGACGCCCACTGGCGCATGGACATCGTGCCAGCGAACTACGTCGGCGCCGGCATCGTCGCGGTGCACATGCAGGATCGGCCTGAGTATGGCGCCTACAACTTGAGCACCGGCCTGGCCTCGCCGACCTACCGTCAGATCGTCGCGGCCATGCGTAAGGCTGGCCACGGCACGCGCCGCGTGTTCGCGCCGCAGCTGCTGCCGGCGTTCGAGCGCGCGGTCGAGCGCGCGATGGACACACCGAAGAACTGGGGCCTCGGTCCGGGCGCCTCGCTGATGAAGGTGTTTTTGCCGTACCTGACCTACGACACCGTGTTCGACAACACGCGCATCCAGCGCGTGCTCGGCGGCGCCCCCGCGCCGTTCACGGAATACTGCTCGGCGCTCTTCAAGTTCGCGACCGAGAGTCACTTCCGCTTCCCCTACGAGCCGTGGCCCGAGGACGCGGCGCGCGCGGCGCGCCCCAGCTCACGCGAAAACGGCATCTCGCACGCGGTCGACGCGCGCGAGCTCGAAAGGGTCTGAGCCGTGGGCTGGCTCGATACGGTGAGCAAGGCGCTCGACCCCGACCGCGCGCTCCAGCTCGCGGTGGAAGCGCTGATCGAGGCTGCCGGGACGCGCTACGCGCTCGATCGTTCACCCAGCGCCTATCGCCCCGGCGCGCCGCTGAAGCTGCTGTTCGCGGGCTACTCGGGCACGCGCAACACCGGCTCCGACGTGCGCGTCGAGGAGATGATCCGTCAGGTCCGCCGCGTGCTCGGCGACGACCAGCTCGAGCTGTCGATCACGAGCGTAAACCCGCCGCTTTCCGCGGGCTACTTCCGTACCGTCAAGCAGATCGAGCTGCCGACCATCTTCCCCAAGTTCTTGTTCGACGAATGCCCGAAGCACCACGGCGTGATCGCCTGCGAAGGCTCGATGTTCAAGAGTAAGTTCGCGGGCGCGCTCACCACGTTCATGGCGGGCGCATTGGGCATGGCCGCGGCCGAGAACAAGCTCAGCGTCGGCTACGGCGCCGAAGCGGGCGAGATGGCTCCGAGCCTGCGCCGCTTCGTCGAGAAGAGCTGCAAGCGCAGCTTCGTGATGTGCCGCAACGAACCATCGCGCAAAGTGCTCGACCAGCTCGGCATCCGCAACAGCGGCGGCGCTGATACGGCCTGGACCTTCGAGCCTGCGCCGCCCGCACGCGGGGAGGCGCTGCTGCGTAAGCAGGGCTGGGACGGAAGGACGCCGATCTTGGCGATCGGCCCGATCCACCCGTTCTGGTGGCCTGTGAAGCCTGACCTCGCCAAGGCCGCGGCGCTCCAGTTCTCCGGCCAGTTCCGCCGCGAGCACTACAAGAGCATCTACTTCCACCACTGCTCTGCCGAGGTTGATCGCAAGTTCGACGCGTACTGCGGCGCGATCGCGCGCGCCGTGAACGCGTTCCGCAAGGGACGGCGCGTGTTCACGATCCTGATCGGCATGGAGCAGCTCGATCGCCTCGCCTGCGAGGAGATCGAGTCGCAGCTCGACGTGCGCGCGCCGCTCTTCGTCAGCGACGAGTACAACATGTACGATCTCGTGAGCGTGCTGCGGCGCGCGAAGGTGCTCGTCACCTCGCGCTTTCACGCCATCGTGACGTCCATGCCGGCGCTCGTGTCTTCAGGCGGGATCACTATGGACGAGCGCATCCGCAACGTGATGGCGAGCCGCGGCCACGACGACCTGTTCCTCGAGTGCGACGACCCGGACCTCGAGGAGCGCACGCTCGCGCTGTTGCGGCGGCTCGATCGCGAGGGCGATCGCATCCGCGCGGAGATCGCGCGCACCCTGCCGGGGCAGCTCGCGCTGATGGGGCAGATGGGCATCGATTTCGCAGACGAGGTGAGCCGCGTGTATCCGGCTTTCCCGCGGCCCGAGCTTCCGCGTACCTGGGAGGCGCACCTGCCGAGCTTGCCCGCCGAGCTGCGCGCGACCATGGAGGCGTACGCATGAGCTTCGTCGACACCATTCACGAGCGCATCGCCGAGGCGGGCGAGCGTCCACTTCTGATCGAGGTCCGCGGCAAGCGTCTGGTCGAGACCTCGGGCCGCGCGCTGTCCGGGCTGATCGCCCAAGCGCGCGCCGTGCTCGCCGCGCGCGGCGTCAAGCCCGGCGACCGCGTGGCGCTGATCGCGCATAACTCCGCGCGCTGGGCGGCGGCGGATCTCGCCGTGCTCGGGGCCGGCGCGATCGCCGTGCCGATGTACGATCGGCAGGCGCCGCGCGAGCTCGCGGGCATGCTCGATGACTGCGAGCCCGCGCTCGTGCTGGTCGACACGCCCGAGCTCCAGAGCGAGCTCCAAGCCGCCTGGGACGCGCGCGGTCGCATCGTCCGGTTCGAAGCGCTGTTTCGCGAGCCTGCTTCCAGCGCGCCGCGCCCGCTCGCGCGCGCGCCGAGTGACTACGTCAGCATGATCTACACGTCGGGTACGAGCGGCGAGCCCAAGGGCGTGCTCTACACCGCGGCCAACGTCGACTTCATGCTCGCGCGCACGATCGAGACGCTGCGCGTGATGGGGGGCGATCGGCCGGGCCCCGATCGCGTGTTTCATTACTTACCGTTTT
>CAZYWR010000229.1:0-3985 GCA_964651185.1 uncultured Polyangiales bacterium | reverse complement strand
GACGAGCCCGTGCCGCTCGAGACAAAACCGGTTCGCCCCAAAGGTGTTCGTCGTGATGACTTGCGCTCCGGCGTCCAGATAGTCCTGGTGCACCCGGCGCACGACGTCCGGCCGCGTGACATTGAGCTGCTCGAAGTTCTGTGTGACGAACACACCGCGTTCGTACAGGAGCGACCCCATCGCCCCATCGAACACGAGGAGCGACTGCCGCACAGCTTCGAGAAACGGTTGCAAGGGACGCGCAAAGGTCGACATCGACCCTCATAGTAGTACCGAGCCCACCCGGGCGGCCACCACAGCAAAGCGAGCTTGTCGCGCTAACATTACTTCGCGATTCGTCGCGATCTTGCGATCTAGGCTAGCCATGCGGACGCCCGCGAGGGCGGATCACAAAGATGAGCGCTCTCTCGCCGCAACAGCGTGTCCTGTCGCGTTCATCGGACGCAGCGCGTTCGTGGCCAACAAGTGCGCCTCTGGACGGGCAGAGGATCTTGCTGATCTCGAGGAGCTAGAGGCGCACTGATGGCGGGTCGTAGGGTGGTAGCATGGTGAGGTCGACGCTCGCTTCGCACGCAAGTTCCATTGACCGCACCGAACCGCATCGCCGTCCGCGTCGCGCCCGACGGGATGACCGCCTGGGTCGACGTCATCGCAGGGCCGCCTACGGCGAGCTCGGACCTCGAACACGCCCTCATCGAGGCAGGCGTGGTCTTTGGCGTCGACGCCGAGGCTTGCTCCGAGCTCGCGGGCGCGCTTGCCGACCCGCACTTTGTCGTGCGGCAAAAGCTCGTGGCCCGCGGACTTCCTGCGGTCGCTGGCAGCGACGGGCGCTTTATCCCTGCATTCGAGCCAGGTATCCAACCGGGCCATATCGGCGCCGATGGGATGATGGATTTCCGCGATCGCGAGCTGCTCAAGACCGTGCGATCCGGCGACGTCGTCGGTGAGCTCCGCGCCTCGGCGGCGGGCGCGCCCGGAAAACAAGTCGACGGCGTGGAGATTCCGGTGCCGCCGGTGCGCGACGCGACCCTGCACGTGGGGGAAGGTCTGACGCTGCAGGCGGACGGTCAGATCGTGGCGGAGTACTCCGGGCATGTCGTCTACATTCCGCAGAAGAGCCTGGAGCTGCTGCAACAACACGTGCACCGGGGCCCGGTCGATCTGCGCTCGGGCAACCTGGAGATGCGGGGCTCCCTGACTCTGTACGGCGACGTCGAGCGCCGCTTTCGCGTCCGAGCCACCCGAGATGTGGAGATCCACGGTTCCGTTAACTGCGGCAGCGTGTATGCCGGCGGCGCTTTGCGCGTTCGCGGTGTCGTGCGCGGCGGGGACCGGGCCGAAGTTTGGGCCAGGGGCGATCTCTCGGTGCGCAGCGCCGAACGCGCACGGTTGACGAGCCATGGCCAGCTGACGCTCGACAGCGCGATCTACTGCGTGCTGACCGCCGAGAGCATTCAGGTCGGCATCCTGCGCGGCGGTCAGACGCGCGCGGTGCGCAGCATCATGGTGAATGAAGCGGGATCCGTCGGCGGCGCCGACACCGTCATCACGACCGGCGTATCCA
Organism: uncultured Polyangiales bacterium; assembly: GCA_964651185.1. Classification (GTDB taxonomy): domain Bacteria; phylum Myxococcota_A; class Polyangia; order Polyangiales; family DASUME01; genus DASUME01. The sequence continues at coordinate 2,421 of CAZYWR010000229.1, read as the reverse complement.
CGGAGCGGCCGAGCGAGGAGGGGATGCAGGCCGTCCACGCCGCCAAGCAGGAGAGCGAGCTGAAGCAGTGGCTCAGCCGCGTCACGAGCGCGGCCTTCGAGCGCTTTCGCACGGGCACGATCACGCGCGGCTTGGCGGTCCTCAAGCGCGAGCAACCTGAGGCGCGGAGCGAGCTCGTGCGGCGCACGGAGCAGATCCTCAAGGCGCAGATCGTCGTGAAGGGGATTGTTCATCCCGGTGTGACCATCCGCATCGGGCCGGCGGTGCTCCCGATCTCAGAGAAGATGGCGCGAGTTTGCTTTCGCCTCGATGCCAACACTGGGCTCGTGCGCGCCGAGCCGTTCGTGCCCTGAACGTGCGGTGCCGCGGTCAGGTGCGCTCGCAGCAGCCCTCGTGTCGAGGCTCTTCAGGTCGATGGAGTAGAAGGCGCCGCGCGGTGCCGCGCGATGGCGCGAAAAAGGGCGCACGCCGCAGCGCTCACAGAAGAAATGCTCCGCCTCGTCGTCGGCGAACTGATAGCCGCACAGGCTTTCGTCGCCGGCGAGCAGCCGCAGGGCTTCGAGCGGAACCGCGCGCTCCCAGACCGAGTCGCCGCATGCGGGCGCGCGGGTGAGCTCGAGCACGACTTCGTAGCGCACGGTGCCGCACTCGCAGCTGCCGCGATAAGTGGCCGGATGGGGCGCTTGGCAGAGCTCGGCCATCTGGGATCTCCGGGGTCGAGGATCAGCGCCCGTCTTCGTCGAGGATACCTTCGATGCGCTGCACGGCTTCGCTCAGCACCTCACGGATGCGCGTCTGAGCCTTGCCCGAGAGGCGGCCGCGATGTGCCGCGCGCTTGAAGGTCTTGAACAGGCGCGCCGCGTGGCGCATCAAATCACTGAAGTCTTCGAGCTGTCGCTCCCAGCCTTGATCCTCGAAGCGGCTATAGAAGTCAGTCACTTCGTCCTTGTGCGCCTCGAGGTCGCGCGCGCCCTCTTCGGTGATCGCGTAGACCTTGCGCGCGTCCTGCTCCTGCACGCGCGCGTGGCCGAGCTCCTCGAGCAGCTGCAGGGTCGGGTAGACGACGCCGGGGCTCGGCCGGTAATTACCGCCGCTCCGCTCTTCGATCGCCTGAATGACCTCGTAGCCGTGGCGCGCGCGCTCTGCGAGGGCGTCGAGCACCAGGTAGCGTACGCCGCCACGCTCGGCGCGCGGGGGCGGTCCGAACAGGTCACCCATCCAGTCGGGCGGTCCGCCGCGCCGACCCCAGCCGCCGGGCGGGCCCCAAGGCCGGCTGCGATGGCCGGTGTGCCAGTGCCCCGCGTGCCTACGCCAGTGCTCCGCGTGCGCGCGCAGCGCTTGTACTTGTTCGTCGCGAGGATCCCAAAATGAAGGTCCGTACATGATTCATTCTCCGTCACGCGCCGGGGATTCTACTTCCCGCGGCGCGGTTACGATGTATCGAGTCGATATATCGATTTCTCGCAAATAGATATATCGAGATACATCGGCTCGTCAAGCGCGGATCGCTCGCGCGGAGGGGGGAGCTCGCCGCCAGGGACCGGTTCAGGCGGGCGCGGCGTGGGCGAGCGCGCGCAGAAAGAGCTGCGCTTTCAGCTCGGTCTCGTCGCTCTCGCGTTCGGGATCGCTGTCGGCCACGATGCCGCCGCCGGCCCAGTACGTCACCGACTCCTGCGCCACGACAGCCGTACGGATGGCCACCGCGAACGAGCAACCGCCCGCGCGATCGATGAAGCCGGTGCAGCCCGTATACACGCCGCGCGCGCAGGGCTCGAGCTCGGCGATCGCGGCGAGCACGCGCTCTTTGGGCGTCCCGCTCACGCTGCCGGGGGGAAAAGTGCAGGCCAGGAGCTCGCTGCGCGGCAGGCCGGCGCGCACGCGTCCTGCGATCGTGCTCACCAAATGCGAGAGCCCGGCGAACGGCTCAACCGCCATGAGCTCCTCGACTTCGACCGAGCCCACCTCGCACACGCGGCTCAGGTCGTTGCGCATCAGGTCGACCACCATCGCGTGCTCGGCGCGCTCCTTCGGATCGGCGCGCAACTGCGCCGCCTCGCGCGCGTCGTCGCCGGCGCGCGGCACCGTGCCCTTGATCGGCGAGGTGCGGAGCGTGCGATCGCGCGCGTCGTAACGAAGGAAGCGCTCCATGCTGCGACCGAGCACGGCGTGATCCTCGCCCGCGACGAAGCAGCCGAGCGGCACGGGGCTGAGCGCGTGCAGGTGCAGAAAGAGCCCGAGCGCGCTGCCCGCAAAGGGCGCGTGAAAGCGCCGCGCCAGGTTGATTTCGTAGAGCTCCCCTTCGCGGATCAGCGCGAGCGCCGCGCGCACCGCGTGCACGTGCTCCGCGCGCGAGGTGGCTGCGAGCGCGCCGGCGCGAAACTCGAGTTCGTGTGGGGCGAGGGGAGGCGCGAGCAAGCGCTG
>CAZYWR010000228.1:0-7290 GCA_964651185.1 uncultured Polyangiales bacterium | reverse complement strand
GTCTGCAGCAGCGGGATCGGCGCCAGGGCGATGAACAATATGCTGATGATGTCGACGAAGATCGCGAGCGCGCCGGGCTTGAACACGCCGATCGAAGCGGCGATCGCGGCTTCCTTACGATCTTTGCACGCGTCATACTCCTCGAGATAGCGCGTCGTGATCTGCACCGAGTGCGACAGCGCGCGCGCCGTGATGATGAACGGCACGACCAACACGAGCGGGTCGAAGTTGGCGCCGATCATGCCCAGGAAGCCGAAGCCCATGATCGCGGATACGACCGCGGCGACACCCGGCACAAACACGCCCATGAAGTTGCGGAAGTAAACCGCGAGCACGCCGAGCATCGAGAGCGAGGTGATCAGGATGATCAACGCCAGACGCGGCGATTCCTTGACGATGCCTCCCACGAGCATCGGCCGGCCGATCGCGCTCACGACGGTGTTGGCGTCCGACTCGCGCGCGCAGATGTCGTGAATCTGCTCGTATAGCTTCTTGGCGTCGAGCTTCTTCTCGAAGAAGCCGGCCACGATCAGCGCGCCCTTTTCGTCGAGCGAGACTAGCGAGCCGTAAAATAGCCGGTTCGAAAGGATCTTGCTCCGCACCTGCTCGATCTCTTCCGGCGTCTCCGGCAGCGTCGGCCACATCACGGGCACAGCGCGAAAGCCGAGCTCGTGGTCGATCACCAAGTTCTTGGCTTTGCGCTGCGCGATCGACAGCACCTGATAGTTGCTGACGGCAGGCAATAGCTCGACGGCCTTGGTGATGCGCTGGATCTTCTCGAGCGTCTGCTTGTTGAAGATCGTGCCGTCCTTGACCTCGACCTGAATGACCAAGCGCCCCGCGCCGCCGAAGATGTCCTGATACTTGGCGAACGTCTGCACGTAGGGGTGCGTCGAGGGAAACAGATCGATCGTGCGGCTCTCGACCACCACGCGCTTGGCCTGTACGGCCATGAGGCCACACAAGACAGCCAGCACGGCGAGCACCGCCCAGCGGAAACGAAGGATGAAGGTGCTGAATGCTCTGACCACGGAACTATTCTCCTGTGATGTGGCTGAAGCTCTGACCGGCGTCCTGGGTGCTGAGCAGGTGACCGAGCCCGCCCGCCACGAAGCCGTGGGTACCGTCGTAGAGATCAACGGCGTTGAGCCAGGTATGGACATGTGTCGGCACGACCTGGAAGGCCCCCGACGGGCTGCCGCGCCGGATGACCGTTCCATCGCCCCCGACCGCCAGCACCAATTGTTCCGAAGCCCAGACTCCGAACAGATGGTCGGGCACCGGCGTGGGCACGATCGCCCACTGGCGGCCGTCTTTGCTCTCGAGAATCGTGCCGTCGCTGCCGGCGGCGATCACGTGCTTGCCGGTCACGGCGTGCACGGAGAACAGGAGCTTGTCGGTCGGACTGTGCTGCCGCCTCCAGCTCTGGCCGCCATCTTCGGATGCCATGATGATGCCGAACTCGCCCACCGCGAAGCCGTGCTGGTCGTCGCCGAAGGAGACGCCGGTGAGGCGCGCTTCCTCCTCGAAGCCCGCGTTTTCGTGCTCGGCTGCGCTCGGAAGACCGTCGCGTGCCGCCGCGGCGCCGCCCCCGGGCTCGCTCGCGTCGACGCTGGCCTTCTTCCAGGTTTTGCCGCGATCGTTGCTGTACACGATGGTGGCGAAGTCACCGACGGCCACGATCGTTCCGTTCTCGAGCACGTCGACCGAGAACAGGTGCGGCTTCTCTTCGCCTTCGCCATCGCCGGCGAGCGCCTGCGTCTTGCTCCAGGTCGCGCCGCCATCGGTGCTCAGCAACACGAGCCCGCTTCGACCCACGATCGCGCCCAACCCCGCCTTGTTGAAGTCGATCGAGAACAGCGCGTCCTGGCTGGGGACAGCCACGGGCGAGAAGTGCTGCCCTTGATCGGAGGTGCGCAGCACCAGGCCTGGATGGCCGACCACGAATACATCCTTCCCGTACGCGGCCGAGTCGTAGAGGCGAGTTCGATGCGACACGCCCGCGATTTCCACGGCTGACGCCGGCGTCGCGATGGCGAACGCCAGCGACATAAGCAAGAGCATCGGCGCGCGCGGCATCGCCTTCGCGCATAAATTCGTCCACCGCAGCAGCATGAGGGGCGCTTCCCTTCCCGTTCAAAGACGCGCGCGCCAGCGCGCGAGCAACCTGTCCAAACGCGCGCTCTCGCGCGCGAGCCAACCCCGAGTGGCGCTTAAACTCGCACCCCCGCTGCCGACGGTCCAGCGGGGAGCGAGCGATCGATCGATGGCATGTGCGTTTGCGACGCGAGCGCGCTGACGCGGCGCAAGGCGAATTTCAGTGACGCACGCGCCACGGTGGCGCGGGCGTAATCCAATGACGCGCGCGCTCCCGCGCGGCGCGAACGTAAGTCTCAGTCCGCGCGCGCGAAATCAGTGGCCGCGCTTACGCAGCTCGGCGACCGTGAAAAGGGACGGATCGAGGTTGGCGTTCGTCTTGCTCGAACGCGCGGTCACCACCGTGGCGTGCTCGGCCTGCAGGTCGAGCGCGAGGCCGACACCCATCTGCATGGGCTGGGTGTTCTCGTCGGGCGATTCCTTCGGGATGTTCAGGATGATCTTCCAGAGCTCGCCCTTCTTGTCGAACGCCTCTTTGTACGGAATCGAGTACGTCTCGGCGTCGACGATGATCAGCATCTTGCTGTAGGGATAATCGGTGAACTTGGGCGTCACCTCGAGCACGTACACCGGACGCGGCTCCCACTTGACCTTCGGGTTCCAGTGCGGCCAGGCATCGAAGTCGATGTTCGACTTGTTCTCTTTACCCAGCTTCACGCCGCCATGGAGCGGCATCAGCATCGTCTTCTGTCCGACGAGCTTCCAGTTCATCCACTCGACGGCGCCGAGATAGCCACCCACATCTTCATAGAGATAATCGGTCGCGTTCCAGGAGTCGCCCTTCGTGCCGAGCGACATGCGCACGATGCGGCGCATGGCCGGGACGTACGTATGGCCCTGCAGATCGACGGGCTCCATCGGCGCGGAGTAGAGCGCACCGAAGCCCTTCTTGTCGTAGGGCTCGATCGCGAACGTCGCCGAGGTGCCGGCGATCTTCTCCGATGCCATGGCGGGCACGTCGGGCTTCGGGTCGATATCGGTACGCCCGATGCCGCGCAGCGTGAGCCAGCGCCAGTACTCGCTGTGCTCGACGCCGCTCTTCGCCGCAACCCAGAAGACGTCGTAGAAGCGCTCCGCGTCGTCTCCCTGGTAGTTCAAGCGGTAGTTCGTCGCCACCTCGAGGCCGCTCTTCGGCTTGGGAAAGGGCAGGCCCGCGACCCAGCCGGTGAGCGCGTTCTTTCGGTAGTCCTTACCGACGTCGACGACCTTCGTCTTCCCCTTGTTCGCGTTGGTGGCCGCGATGTAGCCGAGCGACGGGTGCATCGGCTCGTAGTCCTTGGTCGTGATCTTCAGCTCGTACTTGCGCACGAGCTTCTCGATCCCCGGCGGAATGAGCCCCTTGATCTTGTCGACGTTGCCCTTGTGGATCACGGTGCCGGCCGGGACAGGTACGTTGGTGTCCGGCTTGAAGCCGACCATCTCGCCCCAGTTCTCGGCGGTGAACGGGCCATCCGCGTGGGCAGACAGCGCGAGGTGCGCGACACCCGCGGCGCACGCGACGCCCAACGCGCCCGCTAGCAATCTCGACGACTTCATGAAATCCCTCCTTCTCGAAGCGCACGCGCCAGGGCGCGAGCAAAGCCTAGAACAGCACCGTGAAGTTGGCGGCCACCTCGTCGCGATCGCGGTACAGACCGAGATCTACGTACGGGTTCTTTCCGATGAAATCCGTGACCCTGACATTCAAGCGGTAATGCGGTCCGATGCGAAAGCCGACATCGACGGTGTAAAAGCCGCTGTCCTGATAATAGATGTTCGGCAGCCAGCAGCCCAAGACCTCGAGCGAGATCAGGCCGTGGAGATAGCTCGTGCGCGCCAAGGCGACCACGCGAAACGAATGCTTCTGCAACTGCCACTTGTTGAACGTCGGCGCGTTGACCAGTTGCTTCCCCTCGGGCGAGTCCATGTCCAGAGTTGGCAGAAAGCTGTGGTAAAACTGCGCAACGAGCAGGAAGTTATTGGTCGGATTGAGGAAACGGATCATCGTCGGCCGTTGCAGCTGGACCGCGTAGTTCACGACGGGAAGCTGCTTGTGCACAAAGTTGATCCGCGTGTGATCCGTGGGGTCTGCGATGGGCAGATCGGTGCGACCCGCGAAGGTGCGGGTCTCGAACGAGGACTCGAGTCGCGCGACCGTGGCCAGGGCGGCGATGTTCTGCTCGAGGCTAAAGCCGGCGATATGCTGACGCGGATAGGTGACCACGGCCTCCCGCAGCACCGTCGAATCGATATTGGCGGTGGTGCTGACTTCACCGGTATCGAGATCGGCCGTCGCCGGGCTGTTGAGCGCGTAGTAGCCGTACATGGGGATGGGCGACGAGATCTGGTGCGTGTACAGGTAAACGAGGCTGTAGTTGAACGTCTCGCCGATGTTTCCCTTCCAGCGCAGGCCCGCACGTTCGTCTTTGAGCCGGTGTCCCGGGTATTGGAACACCGTGTTGGGCGCGTAGAAAGTGGTCGGTGCGTTCGAATAGGGCACGCCCCACGCACCGCCGAACGTGAGCGGCGTAGAAACCGTGTCCCTCGGGCGATCGAGCATCGGAATCCAGAGCAACTCGAGCGAGTGGTCGATATTCGGGATGTCGATCGTGGTGTTCCACATCCAGAGCGGGGTACGGACGTCTTCGGTGGCTTCGAGCGCGCCGAAATGCCAGATGTCGTTCTCTGGGTTGATCATGTCGAGCAGGCGGAAGCCGCCGATGTCGCCCCACATGATCTGCTGCCGGCCGATGCGCATCGACAGCCAATCGTTTGGCGTGAGGTCGATGTACATTTCGCGGAGATCGAGCTCGGTGTAGTAGTTGTCGTGGGTCCAGTTCTCGGCGTAATTGCCGATGGCCCGGGTGTCTTGAGCCAATTTGATCGTGTTGAGTGGCCGCCCAGTGTTGATTTGGGGGCTCCTCGCGTTCTGGTTCCAGAGGTTCTCCGGAACCACGGGAATGCGCGCGTATTGATCGGCTGGGAGGGCGCCTGAGCGCACACCGCGGACGATCGCGTGCACGCCGATGAAGCGGTTGATGTCCCACTGCGCCTCAAGCTGCAAAGTGGCGCGCATGATGGAGGGCGTTCCCGGATCTTGCCCGTGATCTACCGGAACACACGCCGTCGTGGCGATACGTACGTCGCACAAACCGCGACCAGCGATCCGCCCGATGTTTTCATGTGGCTTGAACTTGTCCGAGAGCAGCGGGGCGAATACGCCCCCCTGCATACGCATCATGCCGTTTACGCTGAAGCTCGGCTCGTCACTACCACCACCGCCGCCGCCTCCATAGTCATCGCTATAATCGTCTTGCGCTCTCGCCACCGGAAGCGCGAACGCCAAGCAGACGATGAGAGCCCACGCGCAGGCCAACAGCTGCCGCGCCGCCAACGCAGCTTGAATGTGCATCGTGTGTCGTTCCGAAGTTCGGGTTCGTCGAACGGTGGGCGCAGACTATTTGCAGTCCGCGGGGGTCGGGTTGGAGTCGGCCTTCAGCCAGATGTTCCCCAGGTGGAAGGTCGCCTTGTCGGCGCCAGCCTGGCTGCCCTGACTCCGCGGAACGATGAAAAAGTCGGCCTGGCCTACGATGTCGCCGACTGTCGCCGTGACGGTCTGTTTGCCCTTGGCTAGGTTGCCGATAAACCACCTGCCTGCTTCGTAGTAGTTCGTCGGATCCGCCAGATCACCCATCGGCTTCACCGTGCCTTGCTCCTGCTTGCGCTGGGTGCTCGGCAACGTGCTCGCGATGTAGCGGACGTCCTTAGCATTGTCGCCGTCAATTACTGCGCAGCCGACGTACTCATCTTTGTCGGTGTCGGGGTTGTGCCAGAGCACCGAGCCACCTACCGCTGAAGCCTCCTGGTCAGACGTGAAGTTCGCGATGCTGGGGACAAGCGTCGCGGACTGCACCGAGGCGATGCGAATCAGGTCTTCCTCGCCTTTGGTCGCAGGCTGAAAGTTGTAGGTGTCGATGTACATCGAGTTGTCGCCAGCGGCGAGGGCACCGGCGCCCTTGGGACGATTGTCGAAGACAACCTTACCGCTGCTATCGGAGGTCTTCATTTGACCCGAGTAGACCTCGCCGGTGTCCGGGTGGAACAGCTTCACCACGATGCCCCCGTACGCCTTCGTGATGTCAGTCACGTCGACGACTTTGCCCGTGTACTTGTCGCCCGTGGTGCCGCCATCGCCGCCGTCCGTGGAGGGCGAGGTATCGCTGTCGTCGCTGCTGTCGTCACCACTGCCGCTGCTGCTGCCGCCGCAGGCCGCCAGCGAGCCCAGCGTCAGCACAAGTCCACTCACCGCGATCCGCGCTCGAATTCCACTCATCGGGTACCTCTTGCTTCTGGGGTAATAAGCCACGCAGCCGTGGCCGAAAACGAGCCGGGATATTGTCATGACGTGTCGCCCAACACATCACAAAAAGAGCTCTTCTCTTACCGTTGGCGCCTCGGCACGCGCGCCCTCGATCGCGTCCGCCGGCGCGAGACGTAAGCGCGCGTGCAAGGTGCGCGGCGGACCTTAGCCGACGAGCGCATTGGTTTAGTCGCCGGGACCAGGCGGATGAAATTGCACCCGAAGCGCTTCATGGGTGCGCGCGCAAAAGAGGAAGCGTGAGGCGGCGCGAAGGCAGCCACATGTGCACCTCCATCAAGATCCTGCAGCGCGCCTGTTGTGCGCTGGCCACGCGGCCACGGACGGCCCACCAGCTGCGGAGCGGGAACACGGGCGAGCGGCATGAAGTGCCTGAGCGCGCGTCAGCTCCATGATGGCTCTCGGATGGATACGATGCAGCGGGCGCGCTTACGCGCCCATGGCTGCTACGCGTGTGCCGCGCAGCTGCGCGTCGTTCACGCGCCCAGCTGCTGCACGCGTTCGATCAACAGCTCGCGCTGCAGCTTGAGCGCGCGCGGGAGCGTCGCGCCGATCTTGTCGAACCACTCGGCCTGACCTTCGAGCTCCTGCTTCCACTCGTTCAGGTCGACCCTCATCGCGTACTCGAGATCGACGGGCGTGGTATCGAGGCTCTGGGTATCGATGTCGCCCCCGCTCGGTACGAGCCCGACCGCCGTCTCTTGCGCTGCCACCTTGCCTTCGACGCGATCGAGGATCCACTTCAACACGCGCATGTTGTCGCCGAAGCCCGGCCA
>CAZYWR010000227.1:0-5233 GCA_964651185.1 uncultured Polyangiales bacterium | reverse complement strand
CATCGCGCCGACGGGGCCGTCGTGTCACTGCACGCTGGCGACCACTGGTCGACCGCGATTTTGAACGAGCAGGGCGCCGCGATCAGCAGTGACGCCCGGGGTGAAGTGGCGGCGGAGCGTGGCGACGCAAACAGCGACATTGAGGCGGATGACGACAGCGAGCGCGCGTCAGCCGCCGGGAGAGATGGCGACGAGGGTGGCCAGGCGGAAGACGCAGTGGCCGGGGACGACGGCGAGGACGAGCTCGACGAAGAGGCGCTCGGCGAGGAAGAAGCTGGCAACGTGGAGCCGCGCCGCACGGCAGGTCATGGGCGGCGGCGGCACGGGCGCAGCGAAGCGCGCGCGGCTGCGCTGGCCAACGCGGGTGAGCTGTTCGACCACGCGAACTTGGCGCGGCGCGCCGGGCGCCTGAGCGATGCGGCATCTCTTTATGCCGAGCTGGTGTCGCGCTATCCGCGCGACCGGCGCGCCTCGCTCGCGGCGTTCGAGCTCGGCCGGCTGCGTATGGACTCGCTGCGCGACACGCGCGGTGCGGTGCTCGCGCTGGAGCGAGCGCTCAAGCTCGACGGGCACGGCGAGTTTGCCGAAGACGCCCTGGCCAGGTTGGTGCTGGCGCAGGAGGAGCGTGGCGATCGCGCCGCGTGCATCCGCGCGCGCGATCGTTACCTCGCGCGCTACCCGGAGGGCGTACACGCCCAGCACGTGGCCGAGCGCTGCGGACCCTGACCCTGTGATGCTACACAGGATTCTATGGAGCGAGGGTCGCGCGCGCAGCGCCACTGGGATGGCGCGAGGGACGTGCCCGCGCGCGCCGCGCGCGTGAGGCGGCCGCGCCAGGCTGGGTACCAAGGAAACCGCCCCACATCGTGCCGGCGCGCCGTGCTCGCATACCGAGGCTCGCGCCCGCGATGAGGGTGCTGTCCCGCTGGGCATCGTGGGGCGCCCTGGGCGCCCTGATAGCGCCGCCCGGCCCGGCGGACGCGCAAGAAGAGCCCCCGGCGGCAGAGACGGCCCCGGCCCCCGCCGAGATCGCGAGCACGCCCGACGACTGCTTCGCGGAGCGCTTCGTCGAGCTGAGCGCAGCCCCCGATGTCGACCCGGCGCTGGTCGCCGAGGTGCGCACGGACCTCGCCACCGAACTCGAGCACCGCGGCCTCGCCGTGTGCGGACCCGATGGGCGCGAACGCGAGCCCGCGGCGCGCGTGCTGCTGCGCGAAGCGGGCGAAGCGGTGGTCGTCGAGCTCGACGACCGCGTCACCAACAAGCGCGTGGCGCGCGATCTCTCGCTCGTGCGCATTCCTCCCAACGGCCGCGCGCTGGCGATCGCTATCGCCATCGATGAGCTCTTGCGCGCGAGCTGGGCCGAGCTGACCTTGCAGCGCGAACCACCCGAGCAGGAGCCGCTCGCGGAGGACGAGTTGGAGCCGCGCACGAGGTACGAACCCACGGTGCCGGTCAACGCGCGGGGCAGCTACCGGCGCCCCCGCATCGCTCGAGCCCACGAGATCCCCGTTCACCTGGGGGCCGGGCTCGGCTACGCGCACACGGCGCACGCGTTCGACGCCTTTTCGCTCAACCTGCGCGCGTCGCTGCGGCCAGCGGAGATCGGATGGTTCGAGCTGGGTCTCGGGGGACTCGCGAGCTTGCCGGCGCAGGGACAGTTGGGCAGCGTGCTGGCCGATGGACTCACCACCGCTTTGACGATCGGGGCTTGCTCGCGCGGCTCGAGGGGCACGTCGGCGCGGGTATTCGGCTGCGCCGGAGCTCGCGCGGGCGTCGACTGGCTCAGCTTGCGCGGCGTGCACGCCGAGCGCGCGCGTACGCGCCGCGAGCAAGTCGCCACCGTGCACGCCTCGCTCGCGACCCAGCTTGCCGTGTCGCTCTCCTCGGAGCTCTACTTGTTCGGCGAGATGGCGCTCGGCGCGCTCGTTCGAGGCGTGCGCGCGAACGAGGGCACGAACACGGTGATGGGCGTGACGGGGCTGCTCGTCGCGCTGCAGATCGGCCTGGGGTTCTAGCTATGAAGTTCCTGCTCCTCGTCTGCGCCCTGTCCGCCTCCTGGCTGGCCGCCTGTACCACGGACGTCACGGTGCTCACGCCGCTCGCATACGAGCCGGCGGACGCGTCGCTCGCGGACGCGGGCAGCGAGAGTGAGAGCGATAGCGGGAGCGCGGAGACGGACGCCGGCGACGCGGCGTCGACGAGCGCGCCCCCCGAGCACCGGCTCGCGAGCGCGTTCGCCCATAGCTGCGTCGTGCGCGCCGGCGCGCTCTATTGCTGGGGAAGTAACGCGCACAGCCAGGTCGGCAGCGGAGGACCGAACGTCGAGCCGCGCCCAGTCCGGATCGCGGACCAGGACATCGTCGACGTGTGCGCCGGCATTCAGCACAGCTGCGCGCTGCGCAGCGACGGGGTCGCGCTGTGTTGGGGCGCGAATGATCACGGACAGCTCGGCCTGGAGGATATGCAGCCGCGCACGCGTCCCAGCGAGGTTCCCACGTACCGCTTCGCGGCGATCGGCTGCGGGGGCTACGCAAGCTGCGGGATCGGCATGCAGGGCGAGCTCTTCTGCTGGGGCGTCAATGACGAGGGCGAGCTCGGGCAGGCCGACGACCCGCCCCCCGCGGCCAACTCGGTGCCGGATAGCCCGAAGCCGCTGCGCGTGGAAAGCGCGCTCAGCTTCCGGCAAGTGAGCCTCGGCGAAGGGCACGTTTGCGGGGTCCACCAAAACGGGCGGCTCTACTGCTGGGGGCGCAACACGGAAGGACAGGTCGGGTCGTACAACTCGAACGTGCAGGTGCGCGGGCCGGCACTGGTCGACTTGACCGACGTCGCGCGCGTGGCGGCCGGCCAGCGCCACACCTGCGCGATCGACCGCGCTGGCAAACTCTACTGCTGGGGCGACTACCTCAATCGCAAGCTCGAATCTGACTGGGACGGCGCGCTCGTGCGCTCGCCCACGGCGTTTGGCGACGGCAACGCGTTCTACGACGACGTCTCGGTCAACTGGTTTCACAGCTGCGTGCACGAGCGGCGGGGAAGCTTGAGCTGTTGGGGACGCAACGAAGAGGGGCAGCTCGGGCTGGGCGACACGGACGCGCGCACGCTGCCGAGCGAGGTGGGCATGCCCACCTGGCACGCGTTCGCGGCCGGTCAGTTCCATACCTGCGGGTTCCTCGGCAGCGACGTGTACTGTTGGGGCGCCGACGATACGAGCCAGCTCGGCATCGGCAGCCAGGAGCGCCGCAACCGGCCCGCGCTCGTGTCACTGCCGTAGCTCGCGCTACGTCCCGCGCAGCGCGCCGAGCATGCGCAAGACGCTGCCGCCGAGCACCTTGCGCACGTCTTCGTCGCGCCAGCCGCGCCGCAGCATGATGTCGACCAAGCGCGGCAGCTCGAGCACGCTGCGCAGGTCCCGCGGCGGCACGATCGCGCCGTCGAAGTCGCTGCCGAGCGCCGCGTGATCGGCGCCTACCGAGCGCACCACGTGCTCGAGATGATCGACCACACGCTCGGCGCGCCCGGAAAACAGCGGGCCGCCTAGAAAGGCGGTGTTGAAGATGACGCCGATCACGCCGCCGGTATCGGCGACCGCGCGGATTTGCGCGTCTTCGACGTTGCGGAAGTGGCGATGGAGCGCGGCACAAGCGGCGTGCGAGATGGTGAGCGGCTGCGTGCGGTCATGCGCCGCGAGGGCGTCCCAAAACGCGCGCGGGCCGATGTGTGCGAGGTCGACCAGAATGCGCCGTTCGTTCAACTTGCGCACGTACTCGACGCCAAACGGCGTAAGCCGCTGGTCGCCCCACGCGAGCAGCCGGGGCAAGGCCGGCGCGCCCAATCGCGAACGCGTGAAGTGCAGCAAGGTCACGAGCGCGACGGGCGCGAGCTCGGGACGGTCGAAATCCTCGAGCGATAGCTCGAGCGCGTTGCCCCCCTGGATGCCGACGAAGGCGGCGTGTGCATTTCGCGAGCACGCGGCGCGGTAGCTGGCGACGTCGGTCGCGAGGGCGACGTCGGGTGCGGAACTCAGGTCGCGGCGCAGCTGCGCGAGGTTGGCGAACAGCGCCGCGCGGCGGCCACGGCGCGAGCGCAGCGGATTGGTGGTGATGATCCAGAACGCGCCGGCGACTCGCGCCTCGCGCAGGCGCGGCAGATCGCTCTGGCTGTAGAAGCAGCCCCGCAACAGCCCGCGCCCGTGGCGCCGGTGCAAGTCGTAGCCGAACAGACGCCGCCAGATGAAGCTGTCGATGTGTAGATCGATGATGTCGGAGGCGCGATAGAGCTCGAGTGCGGCACGCGAAACGCTGAGCGCACGCGCCTGCGCGTCGATCGAACCGCCGCCCTCGTCTGCATCGCGTGCCGCGCGTGGCGGGTCGCTCGCGGTCGGCGGCGGCCCGTCCGCGCTCATGCGGGCACCCGACTCACTCAGTGATGTCCTTGATGTCCTCGAGCAGGTCGCGCAGCTCCGTGCTGGGCTGCACGGTCTGCAGCACCATCAGCTTGGTCACGTCGCCCTCGACCCGCATCTGCCCGCTCATGAACGCCTGCATCCCGGCCTGGGAGTCGAGGTCGATGAAGATCTTCCTGGCGATGTCGGCCGGCACGGAGACCGTGACCGGCGCACTGGCCAAACCGGGCTTGAACTGTCCGCCCGTCAAGTGCACGCCTTTCGTGCCTCCGTCGGGGAAGCTGACGTTCAAGTTGATGGTGAGATCCTTGAGCGGACCGGGCACGTTGAGCTCGCCGGCGTCCTCGCTCAGCTCATTGACCTTCGCAAACCACTCGTCACTCAAGAACTTCGCCATCGCCCGTCTCCTTGTTCATGGCTGCCCGAGGGACGCAGCGACGTCCCAGCTGACCGCACGAGATAGCACCGTTTGCGCGCGCGCCACACGGAAAGTTCACGTCTGCAACGTGCACAGGAACGGGCGGGCGGCGCTGGCCCCAGCGCGTAGCAGGAGTTCGCCCATGCGTCCGGTCTGGGTGTCCTGCTCTCTGGTATGAGCTTCGTATTCGCATTGAACCTCGTGGCGGGGCAGCGCCGACCTCTCCAATCCTGCGCTTCACGACGCGCAGCTCACGCTGCGTTCGACGCGCGGGCTGGTCGCCTTTTTGGCCGATGCCGCGCTTGCGGTGGCGTCATCGCGCAGGGCCTGTTCTGCAACCTCGAGCACGCGCGCGGCGCGCGGGACCCGAGCAGTGCGGTGGCGCGCAGGGCCTGTTCCGCAACCTC
>CAZYWR010000226.1:0-3363 GCA_964651185.1 uncultured Polyangiales bacterium | reverse complement strand
GCGCTCGGCACGATCGCCGACGTCGCCCCGCTCGATGGTGACAACCGCGCGCTGGTTCGGGCTGGCCTCGCGCTGCTCAGCTCGGAAGCGGCCCGCCCCGGCGTGGTCGCGTTGCGTGAAGCGGCCAAGCTGCGACCTGGCTTTCAGGTCTCCGCCGTGGACGTCGCCTTTCGCATGACGCCCCGCTTGAATGCCGCGGGCCGGCACGGTGACCCCGCCCTGAGCTTACAGCTCCATCGCGCTCGCTCGCTCGAGGAGGCGCGCGGGCTCGCGGCGCAGATCGAGCGGCTCAACGGCGAACGGCGCGCACTCGAGCGCGCGGCCACCGAGGCGGCCATCGAGCAACTCGGACCGGCGGCCGAGCGGCGCGCGGGCCTGGTGGCGGCGGGTGCAGGCTGGCACCGCGGCGTGGTCGGCATCACGGCGGCGCGCTTGGTGGAGCGCTATTTGCGTCCGGCGCTGGCGATCGCGATCGACGGCGAGCTCGGCCATGGCAGCGGGCGCGCGCCCGACGGCTTCCCGCTGCACGCCGCGCTCGCCCGCACGAGCCACCTGCTCGAGGCCTTCGGCGGCCACGATGCCGCGGTCGGCCTGACCGTGCGAGCCGAACGCATCCCGCTCCTGCGCGAGGCGTTCGACCAGGCCTGTGCGGAGCTCGCCGAGGCCCAAGCCGAGACCGAAGAGATCGCGGTCGACGCCTGCATCAATGGCACCACCTACGGTCTGCCGCGGGCCTCCGAGCTCAGCCTGCTCGAGCCGCTCGGCGAGGCCAATCCCGAGCCGGTGTTCGCCACGCAAGCCGAGCTCATGCGCGCGGAGGTGGTGGGCGAAGATCACCTCAAGCTGTCGCTGCGCGTCGGGGCGCGCGAGCTATGCGCGTTCGGCTACGAGCTCGGCGCGCAAAGGCAGCTGCTCGGCTCCACGTTGCGTCTGTACGGCCCGCTTCGCGCGGACACCTACCGCGGCGGCGATCGCGTTGAGCTGCGCATCCTGCACGTCGAGAACGCTTAGAACGCTCAGACGCGCCTAGCGCCCGGTCCATACGGGCGGCCGTTTCTGCAGAAAGGCGGCCAAGCCCTCAATGGCGTCTTCCTTGCTGAGGAGCTCCATCAGCTGCTCGCGCAGGTACGGCAGGGCCTCCTCGAGCGGTTGTCCGCTCTGCGCGCCGTAGGCCGCCAAGCCCATGCGCGTGGCAGTCGGCGAGCGCTCGCTCAACGTGTGCGCCAGCTCGTCCGTGGCGCGCTCGAGCTCGGCGTCGGGCACCACGCGCGTGACGAGCCCCCAACGCTCCGCCGTGTCCGCTTGCAGCGTCTGGCCGAGCAGCATCATCTCGAGCAGCCGCCGCTGCGGCATCAAGCGCGCGAGCACCGCCATGATCTGCATGGGGAACAGCCCCCGCAGGATCTCGGGCGTGCCGAGCCGCGCGCTCTGCGCAGCGATCGCGAAATGGCAGCTCGCCACGAGCCCGAGTCCGCCCCCGAGCGCCACGCCGTCCACGCGCGCGATCACGGGCTTGGTCAGCTCCGTAAGACGCAACAGGAGCTGCGCGAGATCGCCCTTCGGCGCGAGCGCGGTCTCCTCGCCGGGTCCGCTCATCTCGCGCAGATCCGCGCCCGCACAGAAGGTGCCACCGGCGCCGGCGAGCACGATCACGCGCACGTCGGGATCCTCGCGCGCATCGTCGAGCGCCCACAGCAGCTCGTTGATCAGGCCGGGGCTGAGCGCGTTCTTGCGCTCGGGACGCGACAAAACCAGGGTAGCGATCGCGCCGTCCTGGTGGACATGGAGGCAGCGATACTCGGGCCGCTGTGCAAAGGCCATGTGGAATGCTCCATCCTGTGCATCCGCGAGCGTGCTCCCCCGTGCGATCTACGCGGCGCTCCTTGATGCGTGCAGTCTTCCAATGTAGTCTGCGCAACACAGCAATGGGAGGGGTGGTGCGCGCGTACGTGCTGAAATGTCTCGCCGTGACGCTGTTGGCTCTGGCAGTCGTCTCCGTCCAGTCCCAGACCGCGTCCGCGCAAGCTCAAACACCTGCGCCCCCGTCGCACGGTGATCAGATCAAGGGCGACCTAGCCGGCACGTTCGGCCTGGGCCTTCTGGGTGCCGAGCTGGGGCTTTTTCTTCCTCCTGCATTCAACCTGCAGGACCACTGGTGGGCTTGGGTGCTCTTCCCGGCCGTGACCGCCGCCGGCGGGGCTGTAGCTGGCGCGTTCGCGTTCGAACCGCGCAACCCCGACCCGACCGTCACCGTCTCCATTCTCGGCGGCGCCATGTTGCTTGCCATTCCGATGGCGGTCAGCGCTTCGGCGCTCGCTTCGGTGCGGCGCAGAAAAGACATGGAGCGCGTAGAGAGCGGCGGTCTGCTGCGCTTTAGTCGGCGCGGTGCCGAGATCGGTGCCCCGGCGATCACTTCCGCGCAGGTGTTCACCCCCGCCGAGCAAGCGCGGTTCGGTTTGCCGCAGCGCACCTCGACGCGCGTGGCGCTGGTCTCGGGTCGCTTCTGAGCGGCGCGGTCCGTCCGCGATCGAAAGCCCCCGCACGCGGCCGCGGCCTTCGGGGACCGCGCGCTCCGGACGTGGACCCGCGACGGCGCGCGTTGCTGCGCCGTGTCTCCGCGACGCTGCGGGAGCGTGCCCTTTTCAGCGAAGCGCGGCACGTGCTCGTCGCGTGTTCGGGAGGTCCCGACTCGCAGGTGCTCTTGCATGCGCTCTGGACGCTGCGCGGCGAGCATGGCTGCGCGCTGAGCGTGGCCTCAGTCGATCACGGGTTACGCGCGGATGCGGGCCGGGACGTCGCCGTGGCGCGCCGCCTGGCCGAGCGCTTGGCCGTTCCCTTCGTGGAGCTGCGCGTACGTGTGGGCAAGGGAGCCTCGCGCCAAGCGCACGCGCGTGCGGCTCGCTACGAAGCCCTCGCTCGTTGCGCGCTGGAGCTCGGAGCCGAGCGCATCGCAGTGGGCCATACGCTCGACGACCAGGCCGAGACGGTACTTGCGCGGCTCTTGCGCGGCGCGGGGCTAGAGGGCCTCGCCGCCATCGCGCCGCGGCGCGCCGACGGCGTGGTGAGACCGCTCATCGATTGCCGGCGTGCGGACGTGCGCACCTACCTCGCCGCCTCTGCGCTCGAGGCTGCGGACGATCCCAGCAACGCCGACGAGCGTTATCTCCGGGCGCGCGTGCGCCACCGGCTCCTGCCCCAACTAGCCGCGGAAAACCCACAGATTTCGGCGCAGCTCGCGCATCTGGCGGACGACGCCCGGGAGGCGGCGGAGTTGCTTAGAGGGCGGGTGGACATGGCGCTCGCGCGCGCCGGCCGCCAGGTTCGCGCGCTGCGGGAAGAACCGGGCCTGGTTCGGCGTTGGGC
>CAZYWR010000225.1:0-5257 GCA_964651185.1 uncultured Polyangiales bacterium | reverse complement strand
CGCTGCCGAGCCGTCGGCGGACAAGACGAAGGAGCACGGCCGCTCCTGCACATATGACAGCCGCTGCGCCTGGCGCGAACGACCACCGGTGTGGCGCAATCAGCCAACGACCCGCCAGCGACCACGGCGGGAGCGCGGCCGCCATCCCCAGCGCAGCGGCCGAGAGCGCACATCCGAACGCCGCGGGCCAAAGCCAGCCGTACCGCCGCAGGCGCGGCGGGGCGTCCGGCACGTCCAAGGCGAGCCGCAGCAAGACCAGACCGAGTGCGGGCAAGGCCAGCGCGCAGCCTAGCTCCGCGAGCAGCGCGTGCGCCGAGCGGGCCAGAAACGCCGAAAGGCCGAGCGCCTCGGTGATCCCGAGCAGCGCGACCAGGGCCGCACCTGCCCCGAGCTCGGGGCGGCTCAGCCACAGCGGAGCGAGCCCCGCGACCGCCGCCACGACGGCGAGCGAGACGATCCCGAGATCGAGCGGCACGCCGGCGGCGCCGACGGAGGCGACGGCGTACAGCACGAACGCCAACACGAAGAGCGCGACGAGGCGAGGCTGCATCGGTCGATGGCTGTCGGCGAAAGCGGCCGACGCGAGTTGAGGTGCGCGAGCGGTCATCTTATCATCCGACCCCCGCCCGCATAGTTTCGTGGATCTCCGATGGTCGATTTGGAGTCTTGCTCGCGCGCGCGATGGCGCGCTTGGACCTCGCGTTCGCGCGCCGATTCGCGCGGCGAGCGCGCGCGCTCGTCTGCCGCGCGGCGCCTGCGAGCCGCGCGCCCGACCGGCGTTACGATCCCGCTCGCACGCCGCCGTGCTCGCTTCTCCGCGTCGGTAAGCGCGCTCGCGCGGGCATGTACTCGGTCCTCCCACGATCGCGCCCTTTGCGTGCACGCGACCGCGACGTGCGCGGCATGGCCTGCCGGCAACGCGCCACTGTGCTGGCACACGTCGTGCGGAGACGTGGCGCATCGGTTCCGCATGGGGAAACCACAACGCGCGATTGAAGCCCTCCGGGGCACGGGCGACAATCGGACGAATGCCCCGTATTCCGGCTCAGGCGAGCAGTGACCAGCGCATGATCGGGCAGGTCGTCGCCGGACGCTATAGCTTGGTACGCCTCCTGGGCGATGGAGGAATGGGCGCCGTCTACAAGGCCGAGGACAACGTCCTGCGGCGCTTCGTGGCCATCAAACTCCTGCATCCGGCGGCTGCCGCCAATCCCGCGGCCGTGGAGCGCTTTTTGCGCGAGGCCCAGGCCGCCGCCTCGATCGGCCACCCGAACATCATCGACATCCTCGACTTCGGCGAGGCCGACGGCAAGCCCTACCTGGTGATGGAGTATCTGCGCGGGCGCTCGCTCGCCGAAGCGCTCCATTCCGAGGGTCCGCAATCGATCCGGCATGCTTGCGCGATCGCGACGCACGCGCTGGCTGGTCTGCAAGCAGCCCACGATCGGGGCATCCTCCACCGCGATCTCAAGCCGGCCAACATGATGGTGGTCATGCGCTTCGGCGATCGCTCGTTCGTGAAGCTGCTCGATTTCGGCTTCGCAGCGCTCGTCGGCAGCGCCACGCCGGCGGACCGAAACCTGACGCCCGCCCGCACCTTGGTCGGCACCCCCGCCTACGCGCCGCCGGAGCGGCTGCGCGGCGACGATCGGCGCGACCCGCGCACCGACCTCTATTCGCTCGGCGTCGTGTTGTACGAGATGCTCGCCGGGGTCCGGCCCTTCGAGGCGAGCACGTTCGCCGAGCTCGCACGCAAGGTACAAAGCGAGCCGCCGCCGTCGTTACGCATGTTCCGTCCCGATGTGCCCGAGGCGCTCGAGCGCGTGGTGTTCAAGGCGCTCGCGAAGCAACCGGACGAGCGCTTCGCCAACGCCGAGGCGTTCGCCAACGCGCTGGTGCCTTTCGGCGGACGCGCGGTCGAAAACGACGACGCCGCGAGCGACAGCCTGGCGATGGATCTGCTCAAGATCCGCGCACGCGAGCGCAAGCGGGAGCCCACCGGGCAAGTGCCGCTGCCGAGCGATATGGGCGATTCCTCGTCCGATATCGACTTCAAGCAGCTGGCGCTCGACGTGGATGCCGGCCGGGCGCCGCGCGTGAGCGGCGTGTCCGGACCCGACGCACGCGCGCGTGAACGTTCGCCCTCGGCCTCACGACAAGAAAAGCCGAGCACAGAAGCGCGCGCCAACGCGCGCGAACAGAGCTCCGCCGAAGCGCGCGCCAACCTGCGCGAGCCAAGCCAAGCCGAAACGCGTACGACTGCGCGCGAACAAAACGAAGCGCCTCCGACGCAGCTGACGAACGCGGCGCTCGCTCGCCGCTCCGAATCGCGCGCCCGCCTGCCTGCGCTGGAGGCCGGCACGCCCGCGAGCGTCGGTCTACCGCCGCCGACCGCGCGGGCGATGCAGCAAATCTCCGCGCCGCCCTCCCCCGCGCTGCCCCGCGCTGTCGAAGCGCAGGGCATACCGCCGCTCGCAGGACGCGAACAGATCAGCGTCGATGCACGCGCGACCGTGCGCGATCAGCTCGCCGGTGAAGGACGCGGCAGCGCCCGCGAGCAGATCAACCTCGATCCGCGCGGCGCGGCCCATGCTGCCAACCCGGCGTTCCCCCGTTCGCCTTCGCATCGTAAGCTGTTGCCGGTCCCGCCAGCAGAGCGCAGCTTCGAAGGCGGCTTGGTCTTGCCCGTGCTGCGGTTCGTGGCGCGCCGGTACGGCGAGCGCGCGCTGACCGCCGTGCTCGGGCGACTCACGCCGGAAGCGCGCCGCATCTTCGATGCGGGCGTGAGCCCCGGCGCCTGGCTGCCGTTCGACACCGTATGCGCGCTCGTCGAGACGATCGACGCCACGCTCGGGCGTGACGATCTTCATCTCATCGCAGATTGCGGGCGAGCCGTGGCCGAGGGGGCGTTCGATCAGCTCAAGCGGCTCGGCCCGCCCGAACCGCCGCCCGAGCTTTTGCTCGCCGAGATGCCGCGCTTCATCGAATCGCTGATCCGCGGGGTCACCTGCCGGCTGCGCAGCGTGGGCCGGGGCTATGGCAGGCTAGAGCTCGACGAACACGGCGCACCTGCGTCGCTGACGTTGTGCGTGCTGGTGCTCGGCTTCCTCGACCGCTGCTTGAGCCGCTTCGGCGCGCACGAGGTAGAGGTCAACCTGTTGGCCTGCCGCTATCTCGGCGATGACGACAACATGTACGACATCAGCTGGCTCGTGGTGTAAGCGCAGGCGCTGTTAGCGGGCGAAGGCGAAGCGACCCTCGAGCTCCCACCACTCGCGATACTTGCGTTGCGCCACCTCGCGATCGCGGCGCGGCAGCGCCGGATGGTAGCCGAAGTATTGTTGCGTGAGCAGCTTGAGCTCCTCGCCCGCCAGCGCGCGCACTTGCTCGTCTTGATGCAGGAGCGCTTCGATCAACCACTCCACCCGGTGCGCTCGTCCCCAGCCTTCCGCCCACGCCTCCCACTTGCGCGGATTGAAGCCGAGCTCCTGGCCGGTCAACACGACCAGCGCGCGGTGCGCCGCCTGCGCGACCTGCTCGTCCCGATCGGACAAGCGGGCCAGCAAGACGGGCAAGGTGCGCGCGTCGCGCAGTTCGCCGAGCGCTTCGACGGCGAGCCGCTGGCGGCGCGGATCTTTCCCCGGTCGCTCCGAGAGGTCCGCGATGGCGCGCACCACGGCATCGTACTGAGGCAGGGCCGAATAGCTGCGCAGGACCTCGAGCGCGAGCGCTCGCAGCGCCTCGTCGCGATCGAGCACTTTGCGCGCGACCGGATCGATGAGATCCGGATGCACGATCTCGCTCGCGAGCAAGAGTGCGTAGTACGAGCGCTCGGCGTCGACGCTGCTGAGCAGGGAAGCCACGTAGGGCGCCGCGCGCTCGCCGAACGCGTTGATCGCGCGGGTCACCGCCGAGACCTCGCGCGCGCGGGGCCGGCGCTTGGGCGGACGAGCGCGATCGAACCAAAGCGGGCCGGGGAAGTGCTGGACGAGCACCGGCAATACGCTCTCGCCGAGCTGGACGAGCTCCTGGACCTCGGGCGGATCGCTCCCGGGCGGCGCTTTGAGCAGCGCCGCGATCAGCGCGTCGATGCTCTCGCCCATATCGATGATCACCGAAGGAACGCCCTCGCTCGGCTCCACCAAACTCAGCCGCTGCCGCGCAATCTTGCTTTCGACGGCGGGATCATGCTGCGCCGGCGTGGCGGCTTGCAGCGCAGCGGGCTCTGGGACGCGCTCCTGCGCCAAGCCCACGGCGCCGTTGTAGCGGTAGCCGCCGCCGACGTGCGAGCCCGCTCCCACCAGGTGCGCAGTGCCCGCCGACAACTCGTGCGCGGGCGGCGGGGGCGCGCTGCGCGGGATGCCCGGAATGCGTTCGCGCGCTAGCCCCTCTTCGCCGTGCTCGCGCGCGGAGCCGCGTGCTTCCATCACGGAGTCGCGCCCCGCTGTGCGCGAGTCCTCGCGCGCGCCGCGCGCTTCGACGGATGGCTCGCGCTCCGCCGACGGCCGGCGCGCTTCGACGGATGGCTCGCGCGCGCCGCGCGCTTCGACGGACCGGTCGTCGGCGGAGCGCGAGAGCGTGCGCGGCTCCGGTCCCGGGCCGAGCATCTCGCGGGCCAAGCGCTCGAAGGCATCGAGGTCGACGGCGCTCAGGCCGC
Organism: uncultured Polyangiales bacterium; assembly: GCA_964651185.1. Taxonomy (GTDB): domain Bacteria; phylum Myxococcota_A; class Polyangia; order Polyangiales; family DASUME01; genus DASUME01. The sequence goes on along the minus strand of CAZYWR010000225.1, from coordinate 600 downwards.
CACCGGCCGCATTCTCCGACGGCTCGAGGTGAGCCGAGCGCGGCTCGTCCTTGCCTTGGTCTTGGCGGGGGCTCTCGAGCGTCCCCGACTCCTGCACCGCTTCCACCCCGTTGGCCGCGCGCGAGAGATCGCCGGCCGCCTGCGAACCCGCTCGCAGGGCGTCGGGCCGGCGCTGCGCTTTGCCGTCCAAGATGATGCGCAGAAGCGCGGCCACCACCGCCGGCACGATGCCTTGCACGACCGAAGCATGCTCGAGCCCGAGACCCGGTCGCGCGCGCTCGGCGTAGATCAAAAGCACGACGCGGCCGCTCAGCTCGACGGGCGCGAGCAAGCCGAGGCGCCCTGTCTGCCGCCCGAGGATGGCGGCCGCCTCGTGTTCCTCGGGCGCGCTCCCGAATACCCCCAACAGAGGCCGCCGCTCTCGCAGCACGTCCGCGAACATGCCCACGCGCGGCGCAGGAATGAACGCCTCCTCGACCGGCGCACGTCCGAGTCCCGCGCCGTGCGCCAGGCGCGCCCGCACGCCCTCCTTGGCGACGCTGAAGATCCCGACGAAATCGAAGAACTGCTGCACATAGCGCAGCAGCACGAAGAGCACGT
>CAZYWR010000224.1:0-1764 GCA_964651185.1 uncultured Polyangiales bacterium | reverse complement strand
GGCCAGATCCCCGCGATCGCCCTCACCGCCTACGCCCGCGCCGAAGACCTCGAACGCGCCTTCGAAGCCGGCTTCCAACGCCACCTCGCCAAGCCCGTCGACACCGAACGGCTGGTCGCGTTGATCGCGAAGCTCGCCGCCGCCAGCGGACCTGCGCGCCGGGGCGCGTCATAGCGCCTCGGCGGCGTACGCAACCCAGGCCGTCAGTTCGCTTCGCTCGCTCCCGGCACCTTACGCTGACGTTACTCCACGCGGCGCGGCAAGCCGGGCACTCCGATTGCGCACTCGAGCTCGGAGCGGCTCCACCCGGCGCGGTCCGCGGCGGCGGCGTAGCTGCTCTGCAAAAAGTCGAGCAGCGCGCGCTCCGGATCGGGAGCCGAACGCACCGCAGTGTAAGGCAGGACGAACTCGCCGAACTCCTGACTGTAACGGGCCGCAGCCGGACGCAGCTTCGCCTCCCGAAAGCCGGGCGGCTCCGGGTAGGCATAAGCGTAAAACAGAGCCTCCGGGAGCGCCGTGCCGCCCGGCCAGAAGCCGGCGCTGCTCACCTCGTGGGAATACGCCTCGCGCGCGACCGCGCGCGGCAAATTCGGGACACCTCCCGGATGGAGCGGCGCGCGCCGCCCGGAAAAGCGGGTGACGGCGAGGTCGAAGCTACCCCAGAAGAAATGCACGGGGCTGGCCTTCCCAAGGAAGCCGGTGCGAAAAAGCTTGAGCACGCGATCGGCCTGAAGCAACACGCGCCAGCAGCGCTGGGCCGCGTCAGCATCGTACGACGCATGTTGCTCGTCCCGATCGAGCGGGATCGGGTCCGCGATCTCGTTCGGGAGCGTATGGATCGCGATCGGCAGATCGAGCGCGGCGAGCTCGGCGAGCAAAGCAGCGTAGAAGTCGGCGACCGAGCGCGGCCGAAGCGCGAGGCGCGCCTGCCCGCCGCCGCTCGTCTCGATGCGCAACACATGGTCGATAAAATCGAAGCTCAGCTCGAGCGCGCGTGTCCCCGCATAGATCGGCGACGTGGTAAGCCCGCGCGCGTTCACATACAGGGGGACTTGCCAGGAGTGATTGAGCCAGGGCGTCAGCGAGAGCCGAATCTTGCCGACGATCTGCGTCCACAGGTGCAGGGTCTCGTACGTATCTCGCCAGGATGCGAACGGGAGTTCGGGCCAGGCTTCGTGCTCGCTCGACGGGGGTTCTGGCATGCGGCGTCTCCGGGGGGCGTCGCCCCGACGTCGCGGGCAACGGCCATACGACCAGCGTACCTCCGCGCGAGTGGCTTGTCCTCGACGTGGCCTGCGCTTACTGTCGCGCGCCGTGGTCGTACGGGTCGCTCATGTCGTCGGCGCGTCGCTGGTCGCCTTGTCGGGTGCGTGGGCCCTGCGCGCAGTGCAACGAGATCTCGCGACCGGCCGCGACCTGCACGGCTCGCCTTATGCCACGGCGGCCGCGTGCGCGCGCTGTCACCCGGATCACGCGCAGACCTTCGGCCGGACCTTTCATCGCACGATGACGCAGCGCGCTTCGGAGCAGAGCGTGCGCGGTGATTTCCGCGACATGCGCCTCGACTACTTCGGCGTGCACGCGCGGGCCACGCGTGGAGCGGGCGGCGAGTTCGTGATCGAGTACGAGGGGCCCGGCGTGCCGCATGCGCGTTTCATCGTGGACAAGACGGTCGGATCTCGCCGCTATCAGCAGTACGTCGCAACCCGCGGAGGCGAGCTCATCCGCCTACCGATCGCCTATCATCTAGAAGAGCGGCGCTGG
>CAZYWR010000223.1:0-2082 GCA_964651185.1 uncultured Polyangiales bacterium | reverse complement strand
CGCATCGAGCTGTCCGCGCTGAGCGCAGGCGACGTCGAGCAGTACCTGCGCTTGCTCACGGGTGCGCAGCCGAGCCGCGAGCTGAGCGCGGCCGTGGAAGCGGTGAGCCTCGGCAATCCGTGGTTCATCCGCGAGACCGTGCACGCGCTCATCGACCGCCACGGCCTTGAGGCGCTCGCGGCGCTGGATGCCGGCGCGGTCGAGCCGGTGGGCAGCGCCCTCGACGCGCTGCGCGCTCGGCTCGCGGCGCTGCCGCCGGAGACCGCGCGGGTGCTCGCCGTGGCCTCGGTGCTGGGCCAGCGCTTCGACATCGATCTGCTCGCGCGCACCGTCGGCATCGACGTGCAGCGCGTCCTCGAGGCGCTCGATGCTGCGCGCGCCCGAGGCGTGGTCGCGATCGATCCGCCCCAGCGCGCGCGCTTCAGCCACGATCTGTTGCGGTCGGTGGTATACGAAGGCCTTTCTCTGCCCGAGCGTCTGCGCTGGCATCGCGGCGCCGCGCTCGTGCTCGAGGAGGCGCTCGATCCGCTGCGCTACGGCGAGATCGCGCATCACTACCAGGTCTCCTTGCCGCTCGGTGAGTACGCGCGCGCGGCCCGCGCCGCCGTGCGCGCCGCCGACGTGGCCGCGCGCGTGCAAGCGTACGCCGACGCAGCGCAGTTCTTGGCTTGGGCCACCCAGGCGCAGCTGAACGATCCCGCCGTGCAACCTCGCGCCCGCGCGGAGCTCTGGTTGCGCCGCGCACAGATGGAGCGCGACGCCGGGCGCGAAGCGGCGGCGCGCGCGAGTGTGGCGAACGTGATCGAGCTGGCGCGGCAGCACGACTATCCGGATCTGTCGGTGGGCGCCGCGCGGGTTCTGCGCGCGAGTTACGCGCTCGGCCCGATGCCCGATCCAGTGGCCCTCTCCGCGCTCGAGGACACGCTCCAGCGCTGCAGCTCGGGCCCGAGTGCGGAGCGCGTGAGCGCGCTGAGCCTGCTCTCCTGGATCCCGCCGCACGCCCTCGACATGGAGCGCAGCAAGGCGCTCAGCGCCGAAGCGCTCGCGCTCGCGCTCGCGCAGGAGCTCGGAAGCCCGTCAGCGCTGCGCGAGGCGCTGCACGCGCGGCTCTACGCCCTGAGCGGTCCCGATGACATCGATGCGCTGCTCGTCACCGCCGAGGCGCTGTTGGCGGTGCCGGGCGAGCGGCCGGCGTGGGTCGCGAACGAAGCTTTGCTGGCGAGTTATCGCGCACATCTCTATCGCTGCGACCTCGCCGCCGCCGACGCAGCTCTCGCTGCGCTCGGTCGCGAGCTGGCGCCGCAGGGCTCGAGCGGGGCGGCCTGGTTCTACGACTTCTTCCGCGCCCAGCGCGTGTTCTCCACCGGCGACTTCGCGCGCAGCGAGCAGCTGTTCGCGGAGCTCTTGGCGCGTGGGACGCGGCTCGGGCTCGCGCACGCGCCGATGCTCGACATGGTGGCCAAGTCGCTGATCGCCAACGACCGGGATGGTCTGCCCGCGCTCGCGCAGAGTCCGAGCTTGGACAGCATGCTGAGCGTGCTGCTGTCGCTTCCGCCGCTCTACGCGGCCACCGGCGCGCGCATGGCCGCCGAGCTCGGGCGCCACGAGCCGGCGCGCTCGGTGCTGCAGCAGCTCGCGCAGCGCGACTTTGCGGCCGTCGTCAAGGATCTCGGCTACGTGAACGCGCTCGCCAATCTGTCGGTGGTCGCCGTGACGCTCGGCGAACGCGCGCACGCCGAAGCCCTGTACGAGCTGCTCGCGCCCTATCCGAACCACAACACGCCCAACGGCGTGATCGGCTTCTACGAGGGCTCGGCCTCCCGCTTCTTGGCGGGGCTCGCGGCGTTCCTCGGCGAACCCGCGCGCGCGAAGCGCCACTTCGAGGACGCGCTCGCGCTCAACGAGGCGCTCGGGGCTTTGCCACAGGTCGCTCGCACCTGTTACGAGTACGCGCGCTGGCTCACGCAACAAGATCGGCGCTCGCCGGCGCGCGCGCAGCAGCGGCGCGCCAGCGCGCTCGCCGAGCAGCTGGGCATGCGCGATCTATTGGCTCGGGCACGCGCTCTCTAGACGCAGCTCCCC
>CAZYWR010000222.1:0-8389 GCA_964651185.1 uncultured Polyangiales bacterium | reverse complement strand
AGCTCCATCAGCCGCTCGGTCGCGCCCGCGGCGCGCAAGAGATCGCCGTAAACCTCCGCCAACGCACTCACGCTGCTCACGAGCATGATCGCGTACACGACGGTCTGGCCGAGGTGGCCCGCGCTGATCTCGCCGCGGATCACCGCCTGGGTGCCCTCGTACAGACTCCACAAGAGCCCGCCGAAGGTCGCGGTCATCACGAAGGCCATCATGCCCGAGCGCACGCGCGTGCGCCGGATGGCGGTGCGAAAGGCGTGCTCGCTCGCGCGCTGAAAGCGCTCCGCCTCGCGTGCCTCCTGGACGTAGCTCTGCACCACGGGCATGGCGTTGAGCACCTCGCCCGCGAGCGCGCTGGCATCGGCCACGCGGTCCTGGCTGGCGCGGCTCAACCTACGTACGCGACGACCGAAGTAAGCCGCCGGCAGCACCACCACGAGTACGATGCCGAGCACCGGCGCCATCACGTAAGAGTTGCCGATCGTCAGCATGACGAGCGCGCCAAAGGCCAAGACCGTATTGCGCAGGCCGAAGCTCAGGCTCGAGCCGACCACCGTCTGCACGACCGTGGTATCGGTGGTCAGACGCGAAAGTACCTCACCAGTCTGCGTCGTCTCGAAGAACTCCGGGCTCTGCCCGAGCACGTGCCGATAGACCGCGCTGCGCAGATCGGCGGTCACCCGCTCGCCGAGCCACGTGACCATGTAAAAGCGCGCGGCCGAGGACGCGCCGAGCGCGACGCCCACCAAGAACAGCGCGAAGAAATGCGCGCGCAGCGCCATCACGCGCGCCCCGGGGTCGTGAGCGACCAGCCCCCGGTCGATCAATGCCTTGAGCGCCGCCGGAAAGGCCAGCGTGCTGAGCGTCGCCAGTACGAGGAACACGAGCGCGAGCGCGATGCGCAGGCGATACGGGCGCAGGAACGGCAAGAGCGCCGCGAGCGGGCGCACATTGCGGGCGGCGTCGCTCATCAATAAGGAAATCCGGGCACGTTCAGCGCGATCGAGTACAGGTGCGCGCCGGCCGTGATGTAGAGCGTCTTGCGATCGGCGCCTCCGAAGGCCGCGTTCGAGGGCGTGTCCGCGAGCGTGATCTCGCCGAGCTTGGTGCCGTCCGGCGCGAACACCTCGATCGTCCCGGAGGCGACGTAGAGGTTCCCGGCGCAGTCGACGGCCATGCCGTCGCTGCTGCCGGTCTCTGCGAACTTCGTACGCCCGCTCAACGAGCCATCGCTCGCGACGTCGTACCTCCAGATCTCGCTCTCGTTGGAGCCGAGGTACAACGTGCGCTCGTCGGGCGAGAGCGCGACGCCGTTCGGCTCGTTGAGCCCACCTTCGATCAAGATGGCATCGTTGACCCCGTCCGTAGACAGCGGCGGTGGCAGGCGATAGACGCCGGTGGTCATGGTTTCGGATACGCGTGAATCGGTCTTCTGCCAGTCCGGATCGGTGAAGTAGATCGTCCCATCGCTACGTACGGTGAGGTCGTTCGGCGAGTTGAAGTGCTTGTTCTCGGTGAGCACCGCGAGCTTGGTACGCGCGCCGCTGTCTAAGTCGAACAGCGAAAGCGCCTGCGTATCGTGGGTTGCGGCGATAATGGCCTCGCTGCCCCACAGCGCGAGCCCGTTGCTGTTGGACTCCTCGACAAAGACGTCGAAGGCTGCGGGCGGACGCAGGCGCCGTATCCGCGCGGGCGGCCCCAGCGGGCCCACCTGGCTCATATCCATATCCGAGAAGAGGAGGACACCCTGCGCAGCGTTCCACGCGGGTCCCTCCAGAAAGCCAAAGTCACCGCCTACGGACTGCGCTGCGACATTCGTACCCGTGAAGGGTCGCGGCCACGTGGTAGCGTCGCCGCAAATTGCGGCCCGCATTCCGCCGTCGCGCTGCCCGCTTTGCGTCGTCTCGCTGCCAGCGGCCGCGCCGTCTTGGCTCGCGTCGGAGCCGCGGCCCGCATCACCGGCGCTCGCGTCGATGTTTGTACCTTGTGCAGCGCTACCTGCCTCGGGAAGTCTCTGCTGGCTATTCGGAGCGTCCGCGCCCGCCTCGCCCGGCTCCCTTTCAGCACGCGCGTCCGCCGAGGTACCAGCGTCTGCCGACGAACGTTCCGCTCGATCCCTGCAAGCGAGGAGCAGCACGACCAGCACCGCATGATAGCCGAGGCATCGCATGGTCATCGGCAACGTCCTCGACATTCAAAATCGAGACCTGGGGATCTGAAGCGCCCGAAGGCTCCTTCGAACCGCTGCTCGCCGTAGGCCGCGACCGCCGCCTCGATCGCGCTGCGGTAGTCCTCGTTCTCGGCTCGCGCCGAACAGACGGGCCCAAGGGTTTCCGATACAAAGAGCATGAGCAATGCAGTATTTCGCACGCGCTTTCACCGAGAGCTTCGTGGACTCGGAGAATAGCGCGCGCAGTCGGCGTCGGAGGCATCGAAGAGAGGCTTCAAGACGAGCGGAGCGGTGGACAGGGAATACGGCGTGTCGTCGCCAGGATAGCTATTCATTCGCGGGCATCGGGGCAGAGGAAAGCCCGAGCGCGCTCAACGCGCCAGCTGTTTGAGCACGGAGCTGGCCCGCTTGCGAACCGTCGCGGAGGCGTCCGCGTGGGCCGCCCGCTTGAGCGCGGGTCGCGCCGACCGGCCCACGTCGCGCACGAGCAGCGCCCGCGCTCGCGGATACGCGCGATCCTGCCCGAGCGCGCGGATCGCGTCGCGCTGCAGCCGCGCGTTGCCGCGATAGGCCGAGGCCAGACCGATGGTCTCGCGGTACTTGGCCAGGCCGTCCAGCCACCAGCCTTTGTCGAAGTACAAGTTGCCGAGCAGAAACGGAAGCTGGGCAGCGCGCGGCTGCTTGCGGCGCAGCGCGTGGATGCCGCGGATCGCCGCGTCGGAATCGCCGCGCGCGATCAGCCGGCGCACGTCCGCGATGCTGCGCACCGGCGTCTGCTGGCGCGAAGGTGCGGCCAGGGCGACCTCGCGCTCCTCCGGGTCGTTCAGCTCTTCGTCCGCGGCCGCGAGCGCGGCCTCGCTCAGCTCTCCCGGATCCTCCGCGTCCTGGTCCTGCTGCGCGGCCGCGGAAGGGGCCTCTTGCGGCGCCGGCGCCGAAGGTTCGATCGCGACCACGCTCTCCGGCGGCGCGGGCCGCGTGACCGCGCTGGCGACCGCGGAAGCTGCCTTGCTCGCGCGCACGACCCAGGGCACCGTGTGCAGCTTCCACCACGCGAAGCCGAGCGCCGCGAGCAGCGCGAGCAGCGTGAACGCGCGGCCCCGACCGCCGCTCGGCGCGCGCACATGCACGCGGACGCGGACGCCCGGACCGGTCTCGACGCTGCTCACCTTCTGCGTCTTGGCCAGGGCGAGCCGATCGCGCGGGTTGTCCACGACGGGCGCCTCTTGCCCGGCCCACTCGGGCGTCCCCTCGAGCGCCGCAGCGAACTCCGGCGCGGTCTGATAGCGAGCCGCGGGATCCTTCTCGAGCGCCGTCGCCAGCACCGCCTCGAGCTCCGCCGATAGGTGAGGCGCGAGCGCGCGCAGCCGAGGCGGCGCCTGATCGCGCTGCTGCACCAGGATTTGATAGACCGTCTCGCCCGCGAAGGGCTTCTGCCCCGTCAGCATCTCGAACAGCACGACGCCCGCGGAGTACAGGTCAGCGCGCTGATCCACCGCCTCGGCGCGCGCCTGCTCCGGCGCCATGTACGCCGGCGTGCCCACGATCATCGCCATCGAGGCTTCGCCGTGGAGCTCAGGATCGTGCAGCTTGGCCAGCCCGAAATCGAAGATGCGCACGTGATCCGCGAGCCCGGTCGCTTCGCCCAGCATGATGTTGCCGGGCTTGATGTCGCGGTGGATCACGCCCTGTCCGTGCGCGTGCGCGAGCCCGATCAAGATCTGACGCGTGATGCGCAGCGCGCGCTGCGCGCTCAATCGCTCGTGATCCAGAACTTCGCGCAGGGTCGAGCCGGTCACGAAGTCCATGACGATGTACGGCTCTTCATGCACACCGAAGTCGAGCACCGACACGCAGTACGGATGCGAGAGCATGCTCATGGCGCGCGCCTCGCGCTGGAAGCGGGCCACGAACTTGGCGGAATCGGCGTACGGCGAGTGCAGGAACTTGATCGCCACCGGACGGCGGAGCTGCACGCGCTCGCCGCGATACACGAGCCCCATCCCGCCTTCCCCGAGCGGCTCCGTGATCCGGTACCGGCCGTTCAGCACCAGGCCGACGCGCGGGTCTACTTGCGTGGGCTCCATCGGAGTGGATACAGCCTATCAGGTTCGTTCATGCTTCCGAGCGCTCGTTCCATCGCGATCCGAGCGCGTGCGCGAATCGTTACGCAGCTGTCCGACAGCGTTTCCAGCGCGGCGACAGCGCACACTCGGTAAGACCTGTCGCGGACCGTCTGCTACCGACGCCGTGCGCGCGCGATCAGCTCAGGTCCTGCGCGCTCGCGCCCGGCACAGAGCGCGACGACAGCTCGAGCGGAGCTGTGCGCTGCCGCGCATTCAGGACGATCGACAGCGCCAAGGTGAACAGCAACACCAAGATGACCAGCGCGATGGCGATCCCGAAGCGGCGCCCGCGCTCGGGCGCCTCGATCGACGAGATCGGCGGCGGAGGCGCGGTCAGGTCGATCTTACGGTCGAATTTCGCCAGCACCTCGCCGGCATCCAGGCCCAAGGCGCGCGCGTACGAGCGCACGAAGCCGCGCGCGAATACGTCTCCCGGCAGCTCGTCGAGCTGATCCGACTCGATGTGCTGCAGCATCTTCAGCGGCACGCGCGTGATCTGGACGAGCTCCTCGAGAGACACCTGGCGGAGCTCACGTTCCCTGCGCAGATAGGCTCCGATGGATGACATGCCGGGCTCCTGTGGAGGCGCGCCAAGGGCGCGCCCAAAACTCAATGCGTGGCCTCGAGGTAGCTCTGGCAGGCGCGCCCGGTCGGCGTGCCCGCGGACAGCTCGACGCAGCGCTCGAAATCCCGGATCGCGTCTTCGCGCTGGCCGAGCCGGGCCCGCGCTTGTCCGCGGAGGTGCCAGGCATCTTGCAGGGTCTGACAACCTTCGTCCGGAACTTCCAAGCAATGCGTGAGGGCCTCCTCTGCGCGCTCGAGCTCGCGCAGAGCGAGATAAGCCTGGCCAAGGCGGTAATACCCCAAGCAGAAGCGGGCTTGCTGTCGAACGGACTGCGTCAAGGCGGCTACTGCATCAGTATATTGACCTTTCTCATAGTAAGCCCAGCCTAAGTTTCCCCAAGCGAGATATGGCGTGCGATTAAGCAAATTGCTCGCGGTCTCTCGTAGCAGCGCGATGGCTTCGTCGTAGCGCTTCTGGTGCACGAGCACGACGCCCAGGCTGTTTTCGACTTCGGCCACGAAGGGCGGCCCGTAAGACGGGTTCTTCTCGGCCAGGGCCTTGGCCTTGCGCAGGGACGCTTCGGCGTTCGCCAGATCGCCTCGCAGTAAGTACAGGTTCCCGAGCAGCTGATACGGCTCCGGGTTGTGCGGGTCGAGGTCGCGGGCTTTGAACAGGTGCTCGAAGGCCGCCGGGATGTTCTGCTCACCGAGCAGCCCCACCGCGAGCTCGTACTCCTTCTGCGCGCGCGTGGCGTTTTCGGCCGAGGTCGGTCCGATGCACCCGGCGAGGACGTTCAGTGAACATGCGAGGAGGGCGCGCGTAAGCGCGTACTGGAGTCGTCGACACGTGATCATGGGCTGGGCCGTGGTGACGGGTGATGTGCGCCGCGCGAGCGAGCTCCGCCCTCCGCAACGAAACCGAGAAAGTCAGGCAAAATGGCACGCCGCGAGCTGGCCTTCGGCCACCACGCGCAGCTCGGGCCGTTCGCGATCGCAGCGCCCGGGACGCGCGTCCGGACAACGTGGATGGAACGGGCAGCCGCCCGGAGGGTCGAGCGGACTCGGCAGATCGCCGGCCAGCTTGAGCCTGCGCTTGCCGCCCGGCTCGAGCTGCGGCACGGCGCTGAGCAAGGCGCGCGTGTAGGGATGCCGCGGACTCCGGTACAGCTCGGCCGCGGGCGCGAGCTCGACGATACGACCGAGGTACATGACCGCGATGCGCTGGCTCATGAACTCCACGACCGACAAATCGTGGGCGATGAACAGATAGCTCAGCCCGAGCTGCTCCGACAGATCCTTGAGCAGGTTCACGATCTGCGCTTGTACCGACACGTCGAGCGCGCTCACCGGCTCGTCGCACACGATGAGCTTCGGACTGACCGCGAGCGCGCGCGCGATGCCGACGCGCTGCCGCTGTCCGCCGGAAAACTCGTGCGGATAGCGCTGCATGTGCTCGGGCCGGAGCCCCACCTGCGCGAGCAGCGCCGCCACGCGCGCCTCCTCTTCGGCGCGGCCTTGGGCGAGCCCATGAATGGCGAGCGCCTCACCCACGGTCTGACGCACGCTCAGGCGCGGATTGAGCGAACCGTAAGGATCCTGAAAGATGATCTGCATGTGGCGACGCAGCGCGCGCAGCGCCTCCGCGCGGAGTCCCACCAGCTCCTGCCCCTGAAAGCGCACGCTGCCGGCGCTCGGCTCGATCAGGCGCAGGAGCGCCCGCCCGAGCGTACTTTTGCCGCAGCCGCTCTCGCCCACGAGCCCCAGCGTCTCGCCCGCGCCGAGCTCGAAGCTCACGTCGTCGACCGCGCGCACCATGCGCTTGTCGCGCCTGAAGAGGCCTGCCTGCACCGGGAAGAGCTTCTGTAGGTGCTTCACTTCCAACAGCGGTGCCCCCACCTCCGCGCTCATGATGCGGCTCCGCCATTTCGCTCGCGCGCGCCGACGCGCGCATCGACATCACTTCGGTCGCGCGCGCCCGCGTCGACGTGAATGCACGCCGCGCTGCGCTCGCCGGGGAACGGCAGGAGCGCGGGCTGCGCGAGCCGACAATCGTCTTCGACCTGCGGACAACGGTCGGAGAAGCGACAACCGGGCGGCAGCTTCGCGAGCTCGGGCACCGTGCCGGGAATGGTGGCGAGGCGCGCCTTGCCCCGGTTGTCGGGGTAGCTGGGCACGCTCTGAAGCAGGCCGCGCGTGTAAGGATGGAGCGGGTTCGTCAACAGCTGCCGTGTCGACGCGCGCTCGACGATCTTGCCCGCGTACATGACCAGCACGTCGTGCGCGTGCTCGGCGACCACGCCCAAGTCATGGGTGATGAGCAGCACGCTCATGCCCAGATCGCGCTGCAGGTCCGCCAGCAAATCCAGGATCTGCGCCTGGATCGTCACGTCGAGCGCGGTCGTCGGCTCGTCGGCGATCAAGAGCTCCGGCTCGCCCGCGAGTGCGATCGCGATCATCACACGCTGGCGCATGCCGCCCGACAGCTCGTGCGGGTAGGCGTCGACGCGATCCTGAGCCGCGGGAATGCCCACACGATCGAGGAGCCGGATGGCCCGCGCGCGCGCGTCCGCCCGGCTCAGGCGGCGATGCGCGCAAAGCGCTTCCACGATCTGAAAGCCCACGGTGAACACCGGGTTGAGCGACGTCATCGGCTCCTGGAAGATCATCGCCACGTGGCGTCCGCGTACGCCGCGCAGCGCGCGCTCGCTCAAGCTGGTGAGCGCCTGCCCCTGGAAGCAGATCGACCCTTGCTCGATGCGCGCCGCCGGACGCGGCAACAGCCCCATGATGGCCAACGCGGTGACGCTCTTGCCCGATCCGCTCTCCCCCACGAGCCCCACGGTGTGTCCACGCGGGATGTCGAACGATACGCCGTCGAGCGCACGCAAGGGGCCCGCCTCGGAGCGAAAGGATACGACCAGATCGCGGATCTCGAGCAAGGGCTCGGCCATCGGCGGAGAGAGTCTAGAGCCTCCCGCTCCATTCCGCCCGTATCCGGCATCCCTGCCATCCATTCCACCCCCCGCCCCTCACGTTCGTCCTCGTGTTCGTCCTCGTAGTCGTGCGCGTGCTCGTCCTCGTAGTCGTGCGCGTGCGCGACACTGACGACCGCCCACGCGCACGACTACGAGGACGAGGACGAGGACGAACACGAGGACGAGTGGGGGCTCGTCAGTGCTACGGAGGGGATCCTGGGGGCGCCCCGCACGCCACGACCTCGACCCTGAGCCCGGCCGCCGGCGTCTGCACGAAGGCATCCGGCGGGACCCGCACGTCCACCGCCACATCTGAGAGCCGAAGCAGCGCGTCCGTGTCGTTCTCGAAGTCGTCGATGCGCAGCGTGTGCGGAAGCTCCGCGCCGCCGACCGGGCGATAGTCTTCGTAGCGCACGCGGTAGAGGCGCTTGCCGCTCGCGTTCCAGAGCGTGGCGGAGGCGAGGTAGAGCCGTTGCTGCTCGGGCGACGCGCCGAGATCGCGCGGATCCACGCGCAGCTCGAGCTGCTCGCGCGTGCCGTCGGGCGCGCGCCGCTCGAGC